>NZ_JBHVFF010000041.1:0-40231 GCF_042801895.1 Streptomyces sp. NPDC057543
CGAACGTGGTGAGGATGAGGATGCGCGGGCCGCCGCCGTCCGGGGCGGCGGCCCGGATCCGCGCGGTGGCCTCGATGCCGTCCGTGCCCGGCATCCGGACGTCCATCAGCACGACGTCGGGGCGCTGTTCCGCGCAGACGCGTACCGCCTCCGCGCCGTCGGACGCCGTCCCGACCACCACGAAGTCCGGCTGGGTGTCCAGGAGTCCGGCGAATCCGTCCCGCACCACCTCGTGGTCGTCCACGACGACGATCCGGGTGGTCGTCGTGGTCATCGCAGGGCCTCCTTCGTGTCGACGGGGAGCCGTGCTTCGACGAGGAAGCCGCCGCCCGGCGCCGGGCCCACGCGCAGTTCGCCGCCGACCGCCGCGACGCGCTCGCGCATACCGAGCAGGCCATGGCCCAGGGTGCGGGAGCCGGAGCGGACCGGTCCCGGGCCGTTGTCCCTGATGCGCAGGTCCAGGGTCTGCGGGGCGTAGCGCAGCTCGACGTCCACGGCCGCGCCGGGCGCATGTCTGCGGGCGTTGGTGAGGGCTTCCTGGACGATCCGGTACGTGGTGAGCTCGATGCCCGGGTCGAGCGGGCTCACGGGGCCGCTGACGATCAGCCGGACGCCCGCGCCGCCGACCTCACGGGCCTCGTCCAGCAGCTCGTTGAGCTGGGTGAGGCCGGGCTGGGGTTTCCGGGTGACCGGTGGTGCGCCCGCGTCCTCGCGCAGTACGCCGAGCAGTCGTCGCATCTCCGTCAGTGCGGTGCGGGCCGTGTCGCCGATGTCCCGCAGCCGTTTCGCCCCGGCCTCCGGCATGCCCGGGGTGGTGAGGCGGGCCGTCTCCGCCTGGACGGAGATCACCGAGATGTGGTGGGCGACGACATCGTGGAGCTCGCGGGCGATGCGGGCCCGTTCACCGCGCGCCACGTGCGCGAGGAGCGTGTCCGCGATGGCCCGCTCGGTGGCGTCGCGGGCCACCGCCTCGGCCCGGGTGCGGCGGCCGATGCCGTCCGCGACGGCCGCCGCCGCGAGTACGGCGGCCGTCACCGCGTATATGCGCAGGACCGTGTCGTCGGGGTCGGTGAGCGCCACCGCGACGTACGGCACCACGAGGAGCACGGCCAGGCGGCGGGAGCGGCGGTTGCCGAGGTGGTGCAGGGCGAGCAGCTGGGCGACGAGCCCGGCGAAGGTCAGGTCCCGGTAGCCCGCGAGTGCCAGGAGGCTCGCCGCGGTGACGGCGGTGGCCGCGGTGGCCGGGTGGACGCGCAGGAGCGCCAGCGGCACCGTGGTGCACAGGCCGAGCAGGATGGTGAGCGGCAGCGTGAGCGGAAGATCCGGCTGTCCGGCCGCGGCGCGGGCGGCGCTCTCCACGGCCGCGAGCAGCCCCAGTGCCACCGCGGCCACCACCGGGCCGTCGGGCGAGACGGCGATCCTTCGCGCCCTCAGCGTGATTCCTTCGCTCGTGCACGCCCTTTCGCTCATGCACGCCATTGTCATGGCGTCGGCGCCCATTGACGTCCCCCTCTCCAGCCGTTCCCGCATCCCTTGCGCGAGGGATGCCGGCAGCCGCCGTCCCCCGCGCAAGGGGTGCCGAAGAGCGCTCCGTCGCGTGACGACCGCGGGCCCGCCGTCTCCCTAGCCTTCTGCACCATGGAAACAACCGTGGCAGCAACCATCGAAGTCCGGGGACTGCGCAAACAGTTCGGGCAGACCGTCGCCGTCGACGACCTGTCCTTCACGGTGCGTCCCGGCCAGGTCACCGGCTTCGTCGGCCCCAACGGCGCGGGCAAGTCCACCACGATGCGCATGCTTGTCGGCCTGGACGCGCCCGACGCGGGCAGCGCCCTGATCGGCGGGCGGCCCTATGCGTCGCTGCGCCGACCGCTGACCGAGGTCGGGGCCCTGCTCGACGCAGCGGCCGTGCACCCGAGCCGACGCGGCCGCGACCATCTGCTGTGGCTGGCGCACACACACGGGCTGCCGGGCCGGCGGGTGGACGAGGTGCTGGAACAGGTCGGTCTCGCGTCGGCGGCGCGGCGGCGGGCGGGCACCTACTCGCTGGGCATGCGGCAACGGCTGGGGATCGCGGCGGCGCTGCTCGGCGACCCACCGGTGCTGCTGCTCGACGAACCGGTCAACGGGCTCGACCCGGAGGGCATCCGGTGGATCCGCGGCCTCCTGCGGGCGCTGGCCCGCGAGGGCCGTGCGGTGCTGGTCTCCAGCCATCTGATGAGCGAGCTCCAGGACTCCGCCGACCATCTGGTCGTCATCGGCCGCGGCCGGCTCATCGCCGACACCTCCGTGGCCGAACTCCTGGCCGCCGCCTCCGGCGACCGGGTCGCGCTGCGCACCTCCGCACGTACGGACGCCATGTCACTGCTGGCCCGGGAGGGCGCAACCGTCGCCGCCAACGGGCCGGACTCGCTGTCCGTCACCGGGCTCCCCGCAGAACGGATCACCGCGCTGCTCGGCGTGGCCGGGGTGCCGTTCTCCGAAGTCGGCCCGGACCGGGCGACGCTGGAGGAGGCGTACATGGAACTGACCTGCGACGCGGCGGAGTTCCGGGCCGGGGAGGGTTTCCCGGTCACGAATGAGTTCCCGGCCGCCACCGCCCACGACGGCGAGGAGTCGACCCCATGACCGCCCCCACCGTCACCCCCTACCACTCCCAACTGCCGCCCGCACGCGACGGATTCCCGCAGTTGCTGCACTCCGAGTGGACCAAGGCCCGCAGCGTGCGCCGGTGGAGCGTCACCCTGCTCGCCGCCGTCGTGATCAGCGTCCTCGTCTCGCTGCTCTCCGCCCTCAGCGGCAGCTTCGACGTCAACGGCAGTCCGCAGCCACCGCCGAAGGGCCCGGACGGCACCCCCGTCACCGACAGCTTCCCCTTCGTCCACCAGCAGCTGACCGGCGACGGCAGCATCACGGCCAGGGTGTCACCGCTCACCGGCCGCGAAGGGCGCATCGCGCCCTGGGCCAAGGCCGGGGTCATCCTCAAGGCGAGCGCCGACGCGGGATCGCCGTACGCGGCCGTCATGCTCACACCGGCGCACGGGGTCCGGCTCCAGTCGGACTTCACCCACGACACGGCAGGCAGTAGCGCCTCCGGCACCGAACCGCGCTGGCTGCGGCTCACCCGATCCGGCAGCGTAATCACCGCGTCCGAGTCGGCCGACGGCAAGAAGTGGACCGAGGTCGGCAGGGCCACCCCGGCCGGGCTGCCGAAGACCGTCCAGGCGGGCCTTTTCGTCGCCACACCAGAACTCGTCACCGTGCAGCGGCACTTCGGCTCCAGCTCCGTCGGTGGCGGCCCGTCCGAGGTCACCGCCTCCTTCGACCGCATCACGGTCGACGGCGACCGGAGCGCGGTCGTCGGCATCGACCGGGGCACCGGCACCTGGCACCAGGACCGGGTCGGTGCCGATCCCACCAGGGCTGCCGGGAGCCCGGACCGCTCGGCGCAGACGTCCGGCACCTGGACCCTGACCGGCTCCGGCGAGATCGGCCCCTTGACCCCGGACGTCGATCTCACCCAACGGTCCCTCAGCGGGGCCCAGATCGGGCTGATCCCGCTGGCTGCGCTGGCGGTGCTGTTCATCACCGCCGAATACCGGCGGGGCATGATCCGTACGACGCTGACGGCGGGCCCCCGCCGGGGCCGGATGCTCGCCGCCAAGGCTCTCGTACTCGCGGGAATCGCCTTCCTGACCGGGCTGCTCGCCGCCGTGCTCTCCTTCCTGCTCGCCGAACCGGCACTGCGGAACAACAGACCCAACCCCGGGTCGTACCCCGAAGCGGCGCTCACCGACGGCCCGGTGCTGCGTGCCGTCCTCGGCACCGCCCTGCTGCTGGCCGCCGTCGCCGTGCTGGCGCTGGCCGTGGGCGCACTGCTGCGGAACACGGCCGCCGCGGTGACGCTGATCGTGGTGGTGTTCGTACTGCCGATGGTCCTGCTCGCCGGGCTGCCCGTCGGCACGGCACACTGGCTGATGAAGGTGACGCCGCTCGCCGGGTTCGCCGTGCAGCAGACGACACCGCGATACGACTTCGTAAGCAGCGTCTGCCTGCCCGAGGACGGTTGCTACCCGCAGGGCCCGTGGACCGGACTCGCGGTGCCGTGCGCATACGCGGCTGTCGCCCTGGGCCTCGCCGTGTGGCGGCTGCGCAGGCGGGACGTATGAGGGGCGCCCTGCACGCGGAGTGGACGAAGCTCCGTACTCTGCCCAGCACGTGGTGGCTGCTGCTCGCCGTCGCCGCACTCACCGTGGCGCTCGGCGCGGCAGTCACCGGCTCCGTCTCGGCCGACGAGTGCCCGTCCCCGGCCGAGTGCCACGAGGACACGGTCAAGCTCTGCCTGACCGGTGTCTGGCTCGGCCAGGCGGCGGTCGCCGTTCTCGCGGTGCTGGCGATGAGCAGCGAGTACGGCACGGGCACCATCCGCGTCACGCTGGCGGCGGTGCCCGGCCGCGCCCGGGTTCTCGCCGCGAAGGCGACGGTCGTCGCCGGGGGCGCCGTGGCGGCGGGCACGCTCGCGGTCCTCGGCTCGCTGCTGGCCGGCCGCCTCCTCCTCCCCGGCAACGGCTTCGGCACGGCCGCACTCTCCCTCACCGAGCTCCCGACCCTGCGTGCCGCCGCGGGCTCGGTGCTCTACCTGGCCCTTATTGCCCTGCTCTCCTTGGGTACGGCGACAGTCGTACGGGACACGGCCGGCGCGATCACGGCCGTGCTCGGCCTGCTGTACGCCTTTCCCGTGGTGGCGTTGATGGTCGCCGACGAGACCTGGCGGGAGCGCCTGCAGGAGATCGCCCCCTCGTCGGCGGGACTGGCGGTCCAGGCCACCCGGAACCTGGACACCCTGCCGATCGCCCCCTGGCCGGGCCTCGGCGTCCTCGCAGCCTGGGCGGGCGCGGCGCTGCTGGCGGGGGCGGCGGTGTTCCGGCTGCGGGACGTGTGAACGGGTGGGGTACGGGGCGCCTGAGGGGCGGGCGCGGCCCCGGCCGTCACGCCCCCAGCCGCTCCAGCAGGGCCGGCAGATCGGCGAAGGAGTCGATCACGTGGTCCGGGGTGCCGGTCGCCGCCCGGTGGGTCTCGGGGAGGTACTTGCCGGTCCTGACGAGTACGCCGGTGAGCCCGGCGCGCTGGGCCGCCAGGACGTCGGACTCGATGTCGTCGCCGACCATCAGGGTCTGGGCCGGAGTGGCGCCGAGGTGGGCCAGGGCCGCGGCGAAGAACGATCCGGCGGGTTTGCCGGTGATCTCCGCCTCGACGCGGGCGGCCCGCTCCAGCCCCAGGAGGAAGGCTCCGGTGTCGAGGTCGAGGCCGGTGGCCGTGCGCCAGTACATGTTGCGGTGCATGGCGACGAGACGGGCGCCGCGACGGACATGGTGGAAGGCGCGGTTGAGCGCCGCGTAGGTGAAGGCGTCCCCGGCCCCGCCGAGGACGACGACGTCCGGCTCGTCGCCGTGAGCCGGACCGGATTCGTCCTCGTCGACGAGTGTCACGCCCGTCAGGTCGTCCCGGATGTCGCCCGTGTTGATCAGCAGGCAGCGGGCGCCGGGGTGGTGCTCCCGCAGGTGGGCGGCGGTGACGGCGGGGGCGGTGAGGATGTCGTCGGCCGAGACGGGGAATCCCTCGCCGGCCAGCTTCCCGGCGATCGAGGCGCGGGTGCGGGAGGTGGTGTTCGTGACCAGTGCCAGCGGGAGCCCCGCCTCGCGCAGCCGCTCCATGGCCGCCACGGCGGCGGGCAGCGGCTTCCAGGACACCGTGAGGACACCGTCGATGTCGATCAGGACCGCGCCGATTCCTTCCATGCAACCGACCCTGCCCGAGTTGCGCGCCCGCCGCACTTGGGGTTGTTTCGAAGAAGGGAAGCGAAGGGGACACCCACGTACCCGTGCCGTCCCTCTCTCCCCTGGTTGGGGGTGAACCGCCGTGCTGTTCGCCGACCGTACGGACGCGGGACAGCAGCTGGCCGAGGCGCTCCGGGAGCTGGAGCGGGAGAGCCCCGTCGTGCTGGGCCTGCCCCGTGGCGGAGTCCCGGTGGCCTTCCAGGTGGCACGGACACTCGGTGCCGAGCTCGATGTGATCGTCGTCCGCAAGCTCGGTGTACCGCACCACGAGGAGGTGGCCTTCGGGGCCATCGGCGAGGGCGGTGTGCGCGTCCTCAACGACGACGTCGTCAGCCATATCCGGGTCGGGAAGCAGGATCTTGCGGCGATCGAACGCGTCGAGGCGGCGGAACTCGCGCGGCGCGCGCAGGCGTACCGTGCGGGCAGGCCGCGGACACCGGTCGAGGGCCGGACCGTGATCGTCGTGGACGACGGCATAGCGACCGGCGCCACGGCCGAGGCCGCCTGCCGGGTGGTACGGGCCCAGCGCCCGGCACGCATCGTGGCGGCCGTACCGGTGGCGCCGCCGGACGCGGTCGCCCGGCTGCGGGAGAGCGCGGACGACGTGGTGTGTCTGTCCATGCCGCGCCTGTTCTACGCCGTCGGCGAGTGGTACCGGGACTTCGGGCAGACCTCCGACGCGGAGGTCATCTCTCTGCTGGCACAGGCCAGGCAGGGCGGGCATGTGACGCCCGGTACCGACTGAGGGACGGGGACGGGCGACCCCGGGCCGGCGGTCGTCCCGGTTCCCGTGACAGGCGGGGCGGGCATGTGATGCCCGGCGCCGACTGGGGGACGAGGGCGGGCGACCGGGCCGGCGGTCGTCCCGGTTCCCGTGACAGGCAGGGCGGGCATGTGACGCCCGGTACCGGCTGGGGGACGAGGGCGGGCGACCCCGGGCCGGCGGCCGTCCCGGTTCCCGTGACAGGCAGGGCGGGCATGTGACGCCCGGCGCCGACTGGGGGACGGGGACGGGCGACCCCGGGCCGGCGGCCGTCCCGGTTCCCGCGGTGCTCAGTTCCCGTGGTGCGGGCCGAGCGGCGGCGGCGTCCACGCGGCGTGGCGCAGGATCGCGCGGACCGTGACGCCCGACGGTGCCAGCCGGAGCGCGGTGTCGCGCAGGGCGACAGCCACCGGGTTGCTCAGCTGCCGGCCCGTCCGTCCGGCCCGGCGCGCGGCGAGGGCGACCGACTGGCTGCGGGGGGCCGCCGGGGGCAGGGGGGTAGGGGGCAGCCTGTTCGGTCCGCCCCGCTCGGTCCGCCCCCCCGGTCCTCCGCCCCTCAGTTCGCGCAGTACGTGTCCCGTTCCGGCCGCGTTCCCGTCGTCAGGAACGTGGTGACCGTGCTGTCGCCGCACGCGTTGCCGTTGCCCAGGTAGACGCCGTGTCCGCCGTGGTCGACCGTGACCAGGCGGGCCCGGTCGCCGAAGGCCTTACGCATCTTCAGGGCGCCGGAGTACGGGGTCGCCGGGTCGCGCAGGCTCTGGATCATCAGGATGTTGGACGGCCCCTCGTCCGTGATCCTGGTCGGCTGCTCCACGGGCGCGTCCTTCCAGAACGCGCACGGCGTGACGTTCACCGGCATCCCGGCGGTCAGCGGGTGGATCGCGCGGTCGGCGGCGACGGCGCGCCGGTACGACGACGTCGTGCCCGACCAGCGCACGTCGTTGCAGACCACGCCGATCGCGACCGCCGCGTCCTGGTCCGTCAGCGGCTGGTCCAGCCCGGCGGGCAGGACGGGCTTCGCGGAGGCGTCCCGCGCCGCCTGGATCAGCCCCGCCAACTGGGCGAAGGCGTCGTCGTCGTACAGGGCGTTCTGGAGCGCCTGCCGCAGCCGGTTGCCGGTCAGCGGGACGCCCGCCGTGGTGGACTCCTTCGGCTCACGGTCCAGTCGCGCCGCCAGCGCCAGGACCGACGGCCGTACGTCCTCGGCCCGTTCTGCCAGTCGCAGCCCCTCCGCGTCCCGGGCCGGGTCCGCCGCCCATCGCGCGAAGTCGGGGAACCGGTCGTCCGCGCCCACCGCCATGTTCGCCAGCCAGCCCTGCGCGACGCGGGACGGATCCGGGTCGCCGTTGCTGTCCAGCACCCAACGGTCCGTGTGCTGCGGGTACTTCTGCGCGTACACCGCGCCCACGTAGGTGCCGTACGAGACCCCCCAGGCCGACATTTTCTCCTCGCCCAGTGCCTGTCGGAAGCGGTCGATGTCCCGTACCTCGTTGGCCGTGGTGAGACTCCGCAGCCGCTCGCCCCCGTTGCGGGCGCACGCCTCGGCGACCCGCCGCGCCCGCTCGGTGTTCTCGGTGATCGAGCCGTCGGCGGCGGGCCAGGCCCGCAGGTTCACCAGGTCGCGGTCCTGAGGGGCGAGCCCGCAGCTCGCCTTCGCGCCGGCGCCGACCCCGCGCGGGTCGAGGCTCACGATGTCGTACCGTCCCGCAGTCTCCTGTCGCAGCTGCTCCCCCTTCTCCGTCACCCGCTGCACCCCCGACGAGCCGGGGCCGCCGGCGATCACCAGCAGCGTCCCGCGCCGGGCCGCGGGGCGGTCGCTGCGCAGCCGGGTCACCGCGAGGCCGATCCGCGGGCCGTTCGGGTTCCGGTAGTCGAGCGGTACGGGCAGTTCGGCGCACTCCTGCGCGGCGGGGCCGCCGGACGCGGCACAGGGCTGCCAGTCGAGTGCGGGCACGGCACTCTCGGCGTGGGCCGGTGGGGTCACGGCCCCGGTGAGGGCGGTGGCGGCAGCGGTGACGGACAGGGCGAGGAACGTGACAGATCTACGGTAAGTCGTCATGCCGCAAGCCTTGTTGAGCCGAACGCCGCAACCCATCCGGGAGGCATGCCGGTACGCAGTGGGGGTAGCCCCCGGGCCAACTCCCGTTCGGTCAGCGGACGTTCCTGCCGAAGCGCAGCCTCCACGGGGCGATGGCGGACTCGATCTGCACGCCCAGGCCGAGCTTCGACTCGCCCTCGACCCGCTCCTCGAACCGGATCGGCACCTCGGCGATCCTCAAGTGGCGCTTGACCGTGCGGTAGTTCATCTCCACCTGGAAGGAATAGCCGTTGCTGCGGACCGAGGGCACATCGATCGCCTTCAGCGTCGACGCCCGCCAGGCCTTGAATCCCGCGGTGGCGTCCTTCACCCCCAGCCGCAGGATCGCGTTCACATAGAAATTCGCCCAGGCGGAGAGCGCCTTGCGGTGCCAGGGCCACTCCGTGGCGAGGGAACCGCCCGCGACGTAGCGGGAACCGATCACCACGGCGGCGTCCTCGGCGAACAGCGTCTCGATCATGACCGGGAGCCTGGACGCCGGGTGGGAGAGGTCGGCGTCCATCTGGACCACCACGTCCGCCCCCTCGGCGAGCGCACGCGTCATCCCCGCCACGTAGGCGCGTCCCAGCCCGTCCTTCTCCTTGCGGTGCAGCACACCGACCACCCCGCCGGTGCCGGCCGCGAGCTTGTCCGCGACCTCGCCCGTACCGTCCGGCGAATTGTCGTCCACCACGAGAATGTGCAGGCCGGGCAGGCCCAGATCCATCAGGAGATCCACGAGGACGGGCAGATTCGTCCGCTCGTTGTAGGTGGGCACGACCACCACGGTCTTCGGCGAGGTCTTCTCCACGACCATTCCCCCATGTCCGCTTGAGGCGCTTTTACGTTGTTCTCCGCGCAGGATCGCGCGAGCCTAGCATCCGCCGCCCGGGCATCTCGTCACACTCTTCCTCCGGCATCCGTCAGTGCGGTGAGGGCGCGGCAGGGGCGCCGCGCCCCGGGCCGTCCGGGCCCGGGCCCGGCGGACACCGCGGGCGAAGGTGACGGGCACAGGGGCTGTCCGACGGGGGAGTCGGTCGGCGTCCCCTGCCGCCGCGATGCGAGGCGGTGGCAGGGGAACGCCGTTGGGGAGGAAGCGCCACCGGTCCCGGGTGATTCAACCCGTTCCACGCCGGCAGCGGTCCGCCGGCCGCCGACCCTAGGCACGGGTGTGCCACCCCGTCGCACACCGCGCCCGTGGCCCGCCAAACGCCACTCCAACGGCAGGCGTTCTCCGTACGATGCGGCGTGACACCCGACCTGAGAGCGAGAGGTTCCTCCAGTGGCAGTCGGCAACACCGCTCCCGCGCCATCGCGCCCCGTCACGGTCGTCACCGGCGGCAGTCGCGGCATCGGTGCCGCCACCTGTGTCCGGCTGGCGTCCGAAGGGCATGACCTCGCCCTGGGCTTCGTGCACGACGCCGAGGCCGCCGAGCGGACCGCGGCGGCGGTGCGGGCCGCGGGGGCGCGCTGTGCCACGGTGCGGGTGGACACCGCTGTGGAGGCCGACGTGGAACGGCTCTTCGACACCGCGGCCGCACAGCTCGGTCCGGTCACCGGACTGGTCAACAACGCGGGGGTCACGGGCCCGCTCGGCCGGCTCGTCGACACGTCCACCGAGACGCTGCGCCGGGTCCTCGACGTAAATCTTCTCGGCTGCCTGCTGTGCTGCCGCCGGGCCGCGAAGGACATGACTGCCACCGGCTCCGGCGCGATCGTCAATATCTCCTCGGCCGCCGCCACCCTCGGCAGCCCCGGGGACTTCGTCCACTACGCCGCCACGAAGGCGGCGGTGGACGCCCTGACGATCGGGCTCTCCAAGGAACTGGGGCCCGACGGCATCCGGGTCAACGCGGTCGCCCCCGGAATGATCGACACCGACATGCACGCCACCGCGGGCGACCCCGACCGCGCGGCCGCGGCCGCGTCCGGCATTCCGCTCCGCCGTCCGGGAGCGGCCCCGGAGATCGCGGCCGCCATCGCGTGGCTGCTGTCGAGCGACGCGTCCTACGTGACGGGGGCGGTGCTGCGGGTCGCGGGCGGGCGGTAGCGGTAGAGGAAGAGGAAGAGGAAGAGGAAGAGGAAGAGGAAGAGGAAGAGGAAGAGGAAGAGGAAGAGGAAGCAGGGTAGACCCCAACCGGGCGGCGCACGATCGGCGGGCCGGGGCCGTCCGGATCGCCGAACGGGCTCCGACCGTCCGTAACTTCCGGATTTCCTCAGCCCCGTCGTCCCACTGACTGAGCGATCAGTTGATGCCGACCTGACCAGCGGTCATAATGAGTGGGTAGCCCTTCACGCATCCCCCGTCGTGAAGGGCTACACCTATATATGGAGCATGTCCCTTTTGTTCAAGCCGACTTCGTGGGCAGGGGACTCCCCTCGTGGTCCCCTGCCCATGTTTTTTCGAGTTAACAGTGACGTAGAGTGTTTGCGCAAGCCCACTCCCGTACGGCCTCTCGCCCCGCCACCTGATTCGCCCCCGATTCCGCCTCCCGCGCCGAGGACACCGCGGCGGTGTTCGTTACAGTACGACCCCGTTGACGGAATCGAAGACCGTGCGGCACCGGTCGGACGGGGACGGATACGTGGGGGCCGGATGGGCAGCGGCGAGGAACGCACGCCGGAGCTGCGGACGTTGCAGCAGAAGGTCGAGTACATGGTGGAGAAGACGTTCCCCGGTCAGAAGGTCTCGGGGCGGGTCTTCGCCGATCTGGTCAAGGATCGGGGCGGCTCCCTCTCGCACAGCTACTTCTCCAACATCCTGGCCGGAAAGGTCACCCAGCCGTCCGAGGACATCCTCAAGGCGCTCGGTCTGGGCTTCGGCGTCGACTGGCGGTTCTTCAAGGAGGAGTCGGAGGTCGTCGACGACGTCGTCGCCGGTCTGCAGTTCCTTGCCAAGCGGCGTACGGGGGAGATCAGCGGACTGGCCGGGCGCGGCGTCGACGCGGACGGACTCCCGCCGGAGCTGCTGCAGTTCGCGCTCTCCCTGCTGGAGGACGCCAGAGGTCGGCAGGGCGCGGGCAGCGGCGACTCCGCGCATGGCGAGCCGGAGAAGTAGGTCTGCATGTCCCTGCGCGAACTACGCAAGGAGTGCGAGGATGGGCTGGCCGACCTGCCCATCCCCGCACCCTTCTCCGTCGACGCACTGGTGGCGAACATGGAGGCGGCCCGTGGCCGCACCATCGTGCTGCACGAGATGCCCGACCGGCTGGCACGCGTCAACGCCGCCTGCGGTCTGCGGCTGAAGACCGGCGGGACCAGCTTCGTGCTCTACCGGCGCCGGCCGACCGCGTACCAGACCCAGCACGTCATCCTGCACGAGCTGTGCCACGAATGGTTCGACCACGGCACCTCGCTCGACCCGGAACAGCTCCGGCGGCTGCTGCCGGTCTTCGACACCTCGCTGATCAGCCGGGTCCTGGGAACCGACCCCCCGCCGCGGCCCACCGGCACCGACCCGCCGCCGGTGGCCGCCTCGATCGCCGACGCGATCGTGGCGAGGGACGGCACCGTACAGGCCCGCGCGCAGTACGACACCCACGACGAACGCATGGCAGAGTTCGGCGCGTCGCTCATTCCCCGGATGGCCAGGGACGTCACGAGCGACGACATGGTGGGGCGGCTGGCCAACTCCCTCTCCCGCCCCGTCGCCAGCCGCCGCCGCGGCTTGTTCCGCCGTACCTGACACCGCACCTCCCTCCCACCCCCGAGGATTCCGCCGTGACCCCGCTCGACCTCGCCGGCTATCTCATAGCGGCCCTGATGACCGCCGTCGCCCTCTGGCGCATGCCGGCCGCGCTGTGGGGCGACGAAGAAGACAAGCGCCGCCGGGCCCTGTGGGGCTGCTACGCGGGCTTCGCCGCTGCCCTGTGGACCAAGACCCGGGCCGTGCGCATCGCGCTCAACGACAGCGCCGTCACCGACCTCGCCGTCCTGATCAAGCACTACACGGCGACGATAGCGATCCTGGCGATCCTCAGCTACATCGTCGCGATCTATGGCCAGTACCCCGACGCCGGAACCGTCCCGCGGCACGTACGGTTCGCCCGCGCCATCCAGCAGGTCGCGACCAAGGCGTCGATCGCCACGCTGATCCTGCTGACGGTGCTGTTCTTCACCGTCGTCGACCGGTCCGTGCCCTCGGACCGCTTCGTCGCCGACCATGCGGGACAGTGGGGCGCCACGCTGTACATGAGCGTGTTCTATCTCTACCTGGGTGCCGCGTCGGCCGTCTGCGCGTACCAGTGGGCGCTGGCCACCGCCGGTGCCGGGACGCGGCATCTGCGCGTGGGCCTCGGGATGATGACCTTCGCCATGTTCATCGGGGTCGGATACACCGTCAGCCGGACCCTGTTCCTGTGGGTCAGCGTCGTCGACACCCCGAGCGAGTCCTTCGCCCTCCGGTTCGACGAGGTCACCGAGGCCGCGCAGGTGGTGCTGTTCGCCTTCTTCGCGGTGGGCGCCTCCATCCCCGCCCTCAGCAAGGGGCAGCGCCGGGCGAAGCTGTGGCGGGCGCAGGTCAAACTGCACGGCCTCTGGCGCGAGTTGATGACGGCCTTCCCCGACCAGCCCTTCGACCCCCCGGCCTCGCTGGCCCGCGAACTGACCCGCTTCGACACCCCCGCGGACCTGCGCGTCGACCGCTGGGCCGCGGACATCGCGGACGCCGTCGAGAAACTGCGCCACTACGTCCCCGACACGTTGCTCACGGCCGCCGAGGCCGTCGCCGCGGAGAGCACCCCCGGCCGCGAGAAGGCCGGACCGCTCGCCGACGCGTACTGGATCAAGGCGGCGCTGCGGGCCAGGAACGCCGGAGCGACCGCCACGACCGCCGCCACGGTCGGGACCCAGCACGCCACCGACCAGGACGGCGAGGTGGCCTGGCTGGTACGGGTGGCCGCCGCGTACCGGACGGTCACGGAGGACCGGGCTCAACGCGTGCTGGAACACGCCAGGTCAGCAGCGACCGCCGACACCACCGGGACGACCCCCGCGCCCTCCCTGGAGGAGAACGCATGACCACCACCGACACCGCAGAGAGCGCCGACGTCCCCGTAACGCCGCGCACCGGCGCCGCGCGTACCGTCACCGACATATTCCAGCCCCGCAACGTCCTACTGGTCGGCATGCTCTGCATCGGCCTGGCCGCCGCCGGTCATTGGACCGGTCTCCTCTGGGGATTCCTCGGCGCCCTGTGTGCCGGACTCGTACCCGCCGGGTACATCGAATGGGAGCGCGGGCGCGGTACCTGGGGTGACCGCCATGTCGTCGACCGCACCAAGCGGGCCCCGATCTTCTTCGTCATCCTCGGCTCCATCGGCGCCGGTTCGCTGGTGATGGTCCTGGGCCATGCCCCCACCGGCATCCTCGTGGCGATGCTCGCCCTCTGGGCGATGACCGTGATCCTCCTGGCCGTCAACACGGTCTGGAAGATCTCGGTGGACGCCGCGGTCGCCTCGGCCGTCGTCGCGCTGTCCGCCGCGGTCCACTCGCCGTGGTGGCTGCTCGCGTACGCGATGACGGTCGCCGTGTGCTGGTCGCGGGTCGCGCTCGGGTACCACTCGGTGGCGCAGACGGTCGCCGGTGCGTCGCTGGGTGCCGCGACGGCGGGCGCGTTCCTCTTCGTGTGATCCGGGCGCGGGCGTCCGGTCCCGGGGCGGGCGTCGAACCGATCGCCCGCGGGTACAGGTGCCCCGTGCCGAATTTCGAGATCACCACCGCAAGCGCCGACGACCTCACGACGCTGGCCGATTGGGCCCACGCGGAGGGCTGGAATCCCGGGCTGACCGACCGTCACGCCTTCTTCGCCGCCGACCCGTGCGGCTTCCTGATCGGCCGGCTCGACGGCGATCCGGTCTCCTGCGTCTCCGCGATCCGCTACGGCTCCGGCCACGGGTTCCTCGGCTTCTACCTCACCCGCCCCGAGCTGCGCGGGCAGGGTTACGGAAGCCGGCTCTGGCGGGCCGGCATGGCACGGTTGGACGGGCGCAACGTCGGGCTGGACGGGGTGGTGGCCCAGCAGTCCAACTACCGTAGGTCCGGCTTCCGTCCGGTCTGGACGACGATGCGTTACGAGGGCCGGCCGGCCGCTGGTCTGCCCGTACCGCCCGGCACCGTTCTCGTCGACGCCCGCAGCATGCCTTTCGACCGGCTGGCCGCGTACGACCGCCGGTTCTTCCCCGCCGAGCGCGACAGCTTCCTCGCGCCGTGGATCGCCGGGCCCGCCCGCACCTCGCTGGCCGCCGTCCGGGACGGGGAGCTGCGCGGCCTCGCCGTGCTGCGACCGTGCCGCACGTCCTCCCGCATCGGGCCGGTGTACGCGGAGTCGCCCGAGGTGGCCGGCGCCCTGGTCGGGGCGCTCGCGGCCACCGATCCGGACACCCCGGTGGCGATCGACGTACCCGACGTCAACCCGGCGGCCGTGCGCCTCGCGGAACAGCTGGGCCTCAGCCCGTCGTTCGAGACCGCCCGGATGTACACGGGCCCGTCGCCGGACGTCGACCACACCGGGCTCTTCGGCATCACGAGCCTGGAGCTGGGCTGACGCCTCGTCCCCCCGGCGGCGGCCGGGATCAGCCGGTGGTGCCGGTGGTGCCGATGGTGCGGTGCCGGGTGCGCGAGGCGAGTACCGCTATGTCGTCCTCCGCACCCGGTCCGAACCGTTCGAGGACCTCGTCGAGCAGCTCCTCCAGGCTCCCGCTCACGGGCAGGGTCAGTTCCCTGAGCCGGCCGACCGAGACGTCGATGTCCTCGCCGCGCCGCTCCACCAGGCCGTCGGTGTACAGGAACAGCACCGTGTCCGGCCCGAACCTCAGCCGCGCCGTCCGGTACCCGCCGGCCCCGGTGCCGAGCGGCGGACCCACCGGTACCTCGGCGCACACCCTGGCTCCCACCGGCCCCGGATCGATGAATACCGGCGGCAGGTGCCCGGCGCTCGCCACCTCGCAGGCCCCGCCGAACCGGTCGACGACGACCAGCAGGCAGGTCGCCGCCCGGTCGATGCCGGACTTTTCGACCATCCGGTCCAGCTGTTCCAGGATGCGGTGCGGGGGCAGATCGTCGTCGGCGAACATCCGCAGCAACGAGCGGTAGTGGCTCATGGCGACCGCCGCCTCCACCCCGTGGCCCATCACATCGCCCATCGCCTTCAGATGCCGCCCGTCCCGCAGCGGGATGACGTCGAACCAGTCGCCGCCGACCATCACGCTCCGGTCGGCCGGCAGATAGCGGGTGGCGACCTCGATGTGCGGGTGCGGCGGGCGCGGCTCGGACAGCAGGGAGCGCTGCAGTTCCAGCGCGATGGTGTGCTCGTGTCCGTACCGGCGGGCGTGGTCGAGATCGACGGCGGCCCGGCTCGCGAGCTCGCGGGCGACCACCACGTCCTCGTCCGTGAAGGGCGGCGATTCCCCCGCCCGGATCAGGACGAGGACGCCGAGCGGACGGCCGCGTACGGTGACCGGCACGACGACCGCCGAATGCATACCGAGGGCACGGTAGGCGGCGACCCGTTCGGGGGCCGGGGCGGAGCGCCTGAGCTGCTCTTCGGTGGTGTGGTTCTCCACGACCGGCTGATTGGTCGCCAGGCAGCGTGCCACGGCCGCGCCCTCCTGGTAGTCGACGTACTCACCGGTCAGCCCGAACCCCGGCAGCCGGGCGTGCAGCCGGGCCACCGCTGTCAGCGCCGCCCTGCGCAGCCGCAGCACACCCAGCGGTGCGGGGCGCACCGGGGCGGCGACGTCGGGCGGGAACACCTCGACCGTGGCGAGGTCCCCCAGCCCCGGCACGACGAGGTCGACGAGTTCCGCACAGGTGGTGTCCATGTCGAGCGTGGTGCCGATCCGGGCGGCCGCGGTTTCGAGCATGGTCATGTGCCGCCGGGCCTGTTCCAGCTCGCGCCGCCCCTGATCCGAGGCCATGACCTCCAGCACGATCGCGGCCAGGCCCACGATCCGCCCGTCGACCTCCAGCCGGTGGAACGCCCCGTGCCAGTACCGCCGGACCTTGCTCCCCTCGGCGGCGGTGTACCCGCTGGACGTGATCTCGCGTGGCTTCCCGTCGGTGAGCACGGCCCGCATCAGGTCCTCGCGCGCGTCGACCCCGGGGATGACCTCGGCGACGGTGCGCCCGAGGTGTTGGGCGGCCGGGACGCCGTTGAGCCGTTCGAGGGCCGGGTTGACGTACACATAGCGCAGCCCCGTGTCGAGCACGCCCACCCCGGCCATGGAGTCACCGACCAGGGCCGCCAGGGTCACGGCGTCGAACGGCACCACGCTGTGGGCGTACACATCGGCCGGCACATCAACCTCCTGGGGGCGGGGTCACGGACCTCCCGCCGCCCGGCCTTCAATGTCGGCCGCCCACCCCGGCCGCGCATCCGCAGCCACCCCCCGCACATCCTCATCCGCAGGCCGGATCAGGGCCCGCCCCCGGCGCACCCACGGCCCGTGTGCACTGCCCACAGGGCCCGGGCGACGCCCAGGGCTCCGCGATCCCGGCTCAGGTGAGCGGGTGCGACGTCCGGCCCGACGCCTCGTCGATCTCGTCGTGCGCCTTCGTCAGCATCTTCATCGCCAGCTCATTGAGTGCTCTGGCCCCCGCGATCTCCTCGCCGACCCTCGCCTGCTGCTTGTCGGAAGGGTGACGGCTCGCATATCCGTGGGCGCGCACCTCGGCCCCGTCCGGAAGCCGCACCAGCGCGGCCGCACGGGTGCGCTGACTGTCCTCCTCGAATTCCATTTCCACATGCCACCCGACTGCTGTGTGCATCATGACGATCACCTCCCTACCAGGGTGCTCCCGTTCCCCCGCCCCTGCACCACGAACGGGACCGACTCCGGGCCGGTCGTGGCCCGGCCGATGAGGCGAGAACTCGGGGAGTGGCTGTCCACAGGCTGTGGACAGCCGGGTCCGAACAGCCATCCGGCATCAAAGGCGAGTAAAAGATTGCCGTAACCCGGCAGTATCCGTTGCCGGGTGTATATGGGATCATCCAGCCAGTTCGATGGAATTCGTGGAACGGGGAGGGTGATCGCGTGACCTTGTTTCTCGGTCTCGGCATTGCGGGAATCGTTCTGCTCGCCCTGTCCCTGATCTTCGACGGCATCCTCGAAGGTCTCTTCGGAGGCGTACTGGACGGCCTCTTCGACGGCCTCCTCTCTCTTCCCGTCATCGCCGGATTCCTCTCGATGCTCGGCTTCGGCGGCGCGATCGTGCTCGGTACCACCGGCGTCGGTACGGTCGCCGCGACCGTAGCCGGAGTGCTCGCCGGGATCGTCGCGGCCTGGCTGACCTGGAAGTTCAGCCGGGCCCTGATGCGGGACCAGACCAGCATCACCCCGCGTGGCGACGATCTCGTCGGCACGTCCGGGTCGGTCGTCACCGCGATCCCGGCCGACGGCTACGGCGAGGTCCTGCTGCGCCTGGCGGGCCAGACCGTGAAGCTGTCGGCGAAGAGCCCGGCGCCGGTCGCACGCGGCACCGAGATCTGGGTGGAGGCCACTCTGTCGACCACCTCGGTCGTGGTCCGCCCCGTCGAGCGCTGATCACCGCCGGCCGATACACCGCCCGAAAACAAGCTGCCGTCCCCACAGGGAGGCAGGGGGGACACCCTTATGAGCCCAGTCGTGACCGCAGTCATCGGAGTCGTCGTACTCCTGGTACTGCTCGCCCTCGTCGTCATCACCCGCTACAAGGTCGCCGGGCCCAGCGAGGCGTTCATCATCACCGGACGCCGCGGCAAGAAGTCGACCGATCCGGTGACCGGCCGCACCAGCATCGACAACAGCGGCCAGAAGGTCGTCGTCGGAGGCGGAGTCTTCGTCGTCCCGTTCGTCCAGCAGAAGTTCACCCTCGACCTGTCCAGTCGGCACATCCCGGTGGCCGTCCGCGGAGCCGTCACCCTGCGCGGAGTGAAGTCGAACCTCGAAGGCGTCGCGATCGTCAAGGTCGGCGGCAGCGAGGAAGCGATCCGGGCCGCCGCCCAGCGCTTCCTCCAGCAGCAGGACGGCATCGTCGGCTTCACCCAGGAAGTGCTCTCCGGAGCGCTGCGCGCCATCGTCGGCCGGATGTCGGTCGAGGACATCATCCGCGACCGTGCCGCGTTCGCCGGTCAGGTCGCGGAGGAGGCCGAGGCCAGCCTCTCCGGGCAGGGCCTGATCCTGGACGCCTTCCAGATCCAGGACATCACCACGGAGGGCTCCTACCTCGAAGACCTCGGCCGCCCCGAGGCCGCCCGTGCCAAGCAGGAGGCGGACATCGCGGAGGCGATCGCCAAGCGCGCCTCCGAACAGGCCCGGCTCAAGGCGGCCGAGGAGATCGCCATCGCCGAGCGGACGTTCTACCTCAAGCAGGCCGAGATCAAGGCCGAGACGGAAGCCGCCGCGGCCAAGGCCAACGCGGCGGGCCCGCTCGCCGAGGCGGCCCGCCAGCAGGAAGTCCTGGAGGAGCAGGAGAAGGTCGCCCAGCGCCAGGCGGCGCTGACCGACCGCGAACTCGACACCAAGGTCCGCAAGCCCGCCGACGCCGCCCGCTACCAGGCCGAGCAGGAGGCCGAGGCCCGTCGGATCGCCCAGGTCAAGGAGGCCGAGGCGGACGCCGAGCGCTCCCGGCTGACCGGTCACGGCGAGAAGCTGCACCGTTCGGCCCTCGCCGACGCCGTGCGCATCGAGGGCGAGGCGGAGGCCGCCGCCATCGCGGCCAAGGGTGCTGCCGAGGCCGAGGCCATGCAGAAGAAGGCGGACGCGTTCGCGCAGTACGGCGACGCGGCCGTGCTCCAGATGCTGGTCGAGGTACTGCCGCAGGTCGTCGCCAAGGCGGCCGAGCCGCTGAGCGCCATCGACAAGATGACCGTCATCTCCACGGACGGCGCGAGCCAGGTGGCGCGCACGGTCACGGACAACGTCGCCCAGGGCATGGAACTCCTCAGCTCCACCACGGGAGTCGATCTGGCAGCCCTGCTGAAGAACCTCAAGGGCGGTGCCGCAGCCGTGACGTCGGCCGGTCTGCCCGCTCAGGCCAAGGGCGCGGCGAACGGCGCGGCCGCGTCTCCCGCCGCGTCTCCCGACGGGAAGATCGAGATCACCGACTGATCAGGCCGACACCCCGTTCGTGCCCGGCCGGCACCGCACCGGCCGGGCACGCGCATGTCCGGGCCCGCGTCCGTCCGGGGTGCGAGCACCGGCCGGGCACGCGCGCGTCCGGGGCCCGCGTACGTCCCGGGTACGAGCACCGGCCGGGCACGCGCACGTCGGGGGCCCGCGTCCGTCCCGGGCACGCGCATGCCCCGGCTCGTGGCGGTCGCCGCCCCGGCGTCACCTCGTCAGATCCACCCGCACCGTCAGCAGGTTCGTCCCCAGGGCCCGCACCGCCGCGCTGTTGCCACGCGGGAGCGCCTTGAGCCGGGCGCGCGCGTCGTCCTCGGGGAGCAGGTGGGCGGTGCCCGAGTGCCACTGGCCCTTGATCCGGACCCGGACCCGGGGGTCGGCCCGGATGTTGCGGACGTACTGCGACTTCTCGCCGTACTCCGAGACCAGCCAGAACGCCTGGCCCACGCGTCGGCCGCCGACCGGGGTGCGGCGCGGGAGGCCGGACGTGCGGCCCGTCGTCTCCAGGAGGGTCTGGAAAGGCAACCGCCTGGTGAGCGGGTTGGCGACATGCCGCTGGAACGACGTGACCGCCCGGAACTTGAGCTCTCGGCTACGCGACATGCTCGGCCCTTCCGCCGGTTGCTGCGATCGCCCGGACGGCGGCCCCGGCCGCCGTCCGGCCCGGGCGAGTGTAGCCGTGGGCCCCGCTCCGCGCCCGTGCGCCGGGACCGGCGGAACCCTCCGGATAAAGTAATGCGCAACTAAAGAGATCACCAAGTGCGTCGCCATGCCGTCGCACCACTCGGGAGGAAGCCATGGGAACCCACCGCACCACGCTGCCCGGAGTCGGTGTGCAGTACGACTACACGACCGAGTCGGGACAGCACATCTCCGTCGTCGTCCACCACGACGGGCGGCGGTTCATCGGCTTCTACGACCAGGACGACCCCGATTCGTGCCGCCTGTCGGTACCCCTGACACCACAGGAGGCCACCGGCCTCGCCCACCTCATCGACGCCGCGCCCATCGACGCCGTACGGACCGAGGGCATCGATCTCGTCACCGAGCACATACCGCTCGGGACGCGCTCCCCGTACGGCGGGCGGCTGCTCGGTGACACGAAGGCGCGGACGCGGACGGGGGCCTCGATCGTGGCCGTGCTGCGGACGCACAGTGCGCATCCGTCACCCGGGCCGGACTTCAGGCTGGCCATCGGGGACACGCTCGTCGTCGTCGGTACGAGGGAGGGCGTCGACGCGCTCTCCGAGATCATTGCGGAGGGCTGACCGTGCACGACACGACCGCACTGCTGGTGGAGCTCGGCTCCGTCATTCTGGGACTGGGCATCATCGGGCGGTTCGCCGGGCGGATAGGTCTTTCGCCGATTCCGCTCTATCTGCTGGCGGGGCTCGCCTTCGGGGAGGGCGGGCTCCTGCCGCTCGGCGCCAGTGAGGAATTCACCGCCGTGGGCGCCGAGATCGGCGTCATTCTGCTGCTGCTCCTGCTCGGCCTGGAGTACAGCGCATCGGAACTGGTGACCAGTCTCAAGACCCAATACCCCTCCGGCGCCGTGGACTTCGTGCTCAACGCGACCCCGGGGGCGGTGGCCGCGCTGCTGCTCGGGTGGGGGCCCGTGGGAGCCGTCGCACTGGCCGGGGTCACCTGGATCTCGTCGTCCGGGGTCATCGCGAAGGTACTCACCGACCTGGGGCGGCTGGGAAACCGGGAGACGCCCGTCATTCTCGGTGTGCTGGTCATCGAGGACCTCTCGATGGCCGTGTATCTGCCGTTGCTCACCGCGATGCTCGCGGGCGTGGGATTCGCCGGGGGCAGCATCGCGCTGCTCGTCGCGCTCGGCACCGTCGGGTTCGTGCTCTATCTGGCGCTGCGGCACGGGCGGCTGATCAGCCGGGCCGTGTCCTCCGACAATCCGGAGATGCTGCTCCTGGTGGTGCTCGGGCTGACCGTGCTGGTGGCCGGTGTGGCACAGGAGTTGCAGGTCTCGGCGGCCGTCGGGGCGTTCCTGGTCGGGATCGCGCTCTCGGGCGAGGTCGCCGAGGGGGCGCGCAAACTGCTGACGCCGCTGCGGGATCTGTTCGCCGCCGTCTTCTTCGTGTTCTTCGGACTCTCCACCGATCCGTCCGCGATTCCGCCGGTGCTGCTCCCGGCGGCGCTGCTGGCCGTCGTCACCGTCCTCACCAAGATCGGCACCGGATGGTACGCGGCCCGGCGGGCCGGGATCGGTTCGCGCGGGCGTTGGCGAGCCGGTGGAACGCTCGTCGCCCGCGGTGAGTTCTCCATCGTCATCGCCGGTCTGGCCGTGGCGACCGAGCCGCGTATCGGGCCCATCGCCACCGCGTACGTCCTCATCCTCGTCATCGTCGGACCGCTCACCGCCCGCTGGACCCAGCCGGTCGCGGCCAGGATCCAGACGTGGCGGGGCGGTCGGGACGGCGGCAGCGGTAAGGGAGGCAGCGGTACGGCAGCCGGCGGGACGGAGGGCGACAGCGTTCCCGCGGGCCTTCCGGCGCCTGCCGCGCAGCAGGAGTTCGCCTCCTCGGCCGACTGAGCCGAACCGGCGGTGGCGCGACGGTGTCCGGTTGCTTCGTACGGCTCACAGCGGGGTCGCCGCGTGCAGGATCTGCACCAGCGTCACCGTCGCGTTGAGCGACGACAGCGCCGAGCCCGCCGTGCCCGCCGCGGCGACGAGCGCCGCCAGGGCGGCATGGGCGGACGACGGGGGCCACAGCCGCGTCGGCGGAACAGGGGCGAGCAGCGCCGCCACCCGGCGTGGTACGGGGCCCCCAGCGGAAGCGGAGGCCGGGTCGGGAGCGGAGGCGGGGCCGGAGGCGGCAAAGGCCGCGAAGCCGACCGAGGCGTCCGGCGCCCGGTGCGAGAAGAGCGCCGCCTTGCCGACCGCGACGGCCACCACCCGCCGGTCGCCGACCGCCCGCGCGGCCTCCTCGTCCGCCCACCGTTCGGCGCTGAACGCCACCGCGGTACGCAACGGCAGCAGGAACGGGTTGGCGCGCGCCGCGAGTTGGACGGCCAGCAGGTAGCGGTGGTGACGGGCGGCCAGGTGGGCCCGCTCATGGGCGATCAGGGCCCGGCGCTCACGGGCGTCCAGGCACTCGGTCATCGCGCTCGAGACGACGACCCGGCCCGGATTCCCGGGCAGCGCGTAGGCGTACGGCTCCGGGTCCGGGAGCACGGCGACGTCGCCCGCGGTGACGGACGGAGTGGCGGACAGGGCGCGGCCGGCCCGGACGCGCAGCCGCACATGGCGGTACACCGTCCACCCGCACGCCCCGAGCACCGCCGCCAGCGCCCCGATCGCGACGATGCCCGCCTTCTCCTCGTACGGCACCGCGTTGCGCACCTCGGGGTCCGACCAGCTGTCCGGCAGCGGATTGCCCGGGAGTTGGGCCGTGCCGACCACCATCAGCAGGGCCAGGCACAGCGTGCTGCACAGGGCGAGCAGCGTGCCGACGACGGTGAGCAGCACGGTCGCGCTGCGCGGGTGCAGATGCTGTTCGGCGAGACGCGCGACCGGCAGCGCGGTCAGCGGGAGCACGAGCGGCAGACAGACGAAGACACCCATCGGTCCGCTATCGGCCTTCCGCGTCGGCGGAGTCGCCCGGCTCGGACGGATTGCGCGGATCGCGCCGGCTGCCCGGGCCGGCCGGCTCACCAGGGTCGTCCGGTGCAGCCGCCCGCGCCAGGAGCGCGCGCAGCCGTTCCTCGTCGCCGGGGGAGAGGGCCGAGATGAAGTGGGCGAGCACGGCATCCCGGTCCCGTTCGCCGTCCAGTACGCGCCGCATCCGCAGGGCCGCGAGACCGGCCTCGTCGGAGGCGGACGTCCAGGTGTAGGAGCGGCCCTCGCGGGACCGGGTCACGGCGTTCTTCGTGTAGAGGCGGGAGAGGATCGTGATGACGGTGGTGTACGCGAGGTCGCCGTCGAGGTGTTCCTGCACCCAGCCGGCGGTCGCGGGGCCGTTCGCCGAGTGCAGTACGGCGAGGACCTGGGCCTCCAGTTCGCCCTGCCCGCGCCTGCGGAGCCGCCGGGAGTCCGGGCCCACGCGTTCGAGGTGTGCCGGGTCGGGGCGTGCCGGGTCGGGCACTTCTTCGTGGGGCGGTTCGTTGTCCGGGTGGCCGGGCCTCGCCGAGTCCATCTGATCCGCCCTTCTGCGATACCGCGTCAACCGCGGCGTCGCAGCATCCTACTTACCGCTGTTTCCGGGACACAGCGGGCACCCGTCCTGCTAACTTCTACACGTCTGTAGAGTTGGTTCTCATTCCGGCAACACAACGCAACGCAACGTATGGAGACGACGACATGGCACTGTGGGATCGGATCAAGGAATCCGCTTCGTCGATGCAGTCGCAGCTGGAAGCAAAGAAGAACGACCTGAAGAGCGGGGCGTTCCGCGACGCGAGCATGGCCATGTGCGCCCTGGTCGCCGCCGCCGATGGTTCCATCGACCCGTCCGAGCGCCAGCGTGTCGCCTCGCTGATCGCCTCCAACGAGGTTCTGCAGAACTTCCCGGCGGACGATCTGCAGCGTCGCTTCAACGACTACGTGAACAAGCTCACCGCCGACTTCGCCTTCGGCAAGGTCAGCGTGCTCCAGGAGATCGGCAAGGCGAAGAAGAAGCCCGCCGAGGCGCGTGCCGTCATCCAGATCGGCATCGTGATCGGCGGTGCCGACGGCGACTTCGACAAGTCGGAGCAGGCCGTCGTGCGGGAGGCGTGCTTCGCGCTCGACCTTCCGCCGCACGAGTTCGACCTGTAGGTCTCTCCCCTGCCGGGCGGGCGGCCGATCCTCGTCCCGTCCCGCCCCCCATACCGCCGGAAGACCGCGGACCGACTGACCACCGGTCCGCGCCCGGCAGGCCGGAGGTGCGCTACTCCCCCGATGCGCACCTCCGGCCACTTTCTTCCCCGGCTCCCCGGCCTCCTGGAACCTGCCCGCTGTCACACCTCCTTGGCCGGCCAGTCCAGCAGCCGCGCGCCGATGACCGCCGTCTGCAGTGTGTAGCGGTGCATCGGGTCGGACGGATCGGCGCCGGTCAGCTGGTGGATCCGCTCCAGCCGGTAGGTCAGCGCCCGCACGCTCAGCGACAGCCGGCGCGCCGTCTCCGCGGCCACACAGCCCGCGTCGAAGTAGGCCGTGAGCGTTTTCATGAGGGGCTCGGCGCCGCCGCGGGCCCGCTGGAGCGGGCCCAGCTGACTGCGCACCAGATCGGCCATCGCCTGCCGGTCCCGGGTCAGTACCGGATAGACCAGCAGGTCGGCGGCGTACAGCACCGGCTCGTCCAGATCCATCCGTTCCCCGAAATCGAGCGCTTCGAGCGCCTCGTCGTAGGAGTGGACCACGCCCCCGGGGCCATGGTGAGGGCGGCCGACCGCGACCCGGCCGCCGTCCGTCGCCGCGTGCGACTGCTTGGCGAAATACCGCAGGACATCGGGCTGGCTGGCGGGCGCGATGCAGACCAGCCGCCCGTCCTTCGTCGTGATCAGGATCTTCCGGCCGCTGAAACGCGCGAGCAGCGCCGCCTCGACGGTGCGCGGCACGGAGTCGGTCTCCGTGTACGCCTCCGGGCCCGTCGCCACCGCGACCGCGTGGGCGCGCGAGAGCCGCAGCCCGAACCGGGTGGCCCGCTCGGCGAGCCGGCCCAGGTCGCTGCGCCCGTACAGCAGATCGTCGATGAACTCGCGCCGCGCCGCCTCCTCGCGCCGCACGGTGAGCCGCTGGGCCCGCTCGAAGCCCTCGGCGAAGGCGTCGACGGCCTGCTCGACCGCGGCCAGCACGCAGTCGGTGGACGCGGCATCGGCGGAGGCGGTGCGCGGCCAGGCGGTACGGGTCGCCGCGAGATGGAGGCCGATCAGGGCGCGCAACTGGAACCCGGCCTCGGCAGCCTCCCGGCCCAGCAGCCGGCGCGCCTCCAGTTCGTCCCGGGTCAACCGGCGGCCGGTGGCGGCTACATCGCCCAGGATGCGGGCATAGTCCTCCACGTACTCGTCGGGAATCTCCGGCTCCGGCACGCGCACTCCTCAAGTCCTGGGCATGACATCGACACCCACTCAACGCATACGGGCCGGTGCCGGTGCCCGGCATCAAGGACCTATAAAGATTGCCGGATTCCGGCAGTGCGACGGGCGGCCCCGACTGAGACGATCCGGTCAGCACCACACGGGGGAAATCGGGGGATACGGGGGAGACGGGGGAGATCCGGCTGTTGCGGCGCCGCGATGCGCGGTGTCGCAACAGCGGAGTCACCCACCACTGGATCGCCCTCCCACGAACGGACCCCGCACGAAGATCGCCCGCATGAACAGACAGGGGGTGGACCGATGCAGGAGTTCCTGAACGCGGGAACCGCCTTTCCGGCCGTCCTGTTCGGCGCCGCGCTGGCCGTGGTCGTCTTCTTCTGGCTCCTCGTACTGGTCGGTGCGGCCGACCACCATTCCTTCGACGGGGATCTCGGCACCGGCATGGCGGGGGTCGGCGGAGTGCCGGTCACCGTCACGGTGTCCGTGATGGTCGTCGTGGGCTGGTTCACGAGCCTGACCGGTACGGTCCTGCTGCACCGCAGCGGTGTCACCGGCCTCACGCGCGCCGGACTCGCCTGCGCTGTGCTCGCCGGGGCACTGCTGATCGCCTGGGCCGTGACGCGGGTGCTGGTGCGCCTGGTGCGCCGACGCTTCCCGGAGGAGCCACCTCCGTCGCGGCAGGACTTCCTCGGCCGGATCTGCACGATCCGTACCGGCTCCGTCAGCTCCGACTTCGGCCAGGCCGAGGTCGCGGCGGCCGACGGTTCAACCGCGATCGTCCAGGTCAGACTGCTCCGCCCGGCGAATGCCGCGGACGGCGTGGAGGGCGCGGACAGCGCGGAACTCACCGCGCTCACCTCGGGCAGTACCGGGCTTCTGTACGCGTACGACGACGCGGGCGAGTTCTTCTGGGTCTCGCCGTACGACAGGGCGCTGGATCCGGGACCACCTCGCTCCGGCTGACCTGCCCGTCGCCGCCACCGCGCCGAGACCGCGCCGCCGAAACGTCTCGCCGGAACCGCCGCGCGAAACCGCCCGGACGGACCCACCCGACTCTTCACCTTCCTCTCATCAGCTGCCAAGGACTGCCATGGATGCCATCACCCTGGGCTTCGGCGTGCTCGTAGCCGTCGTTCTGCTCATCGCCGTCGCTCTGCTCCTCGTCATCAGCCGGCTCTTCCGCAAGGTGGAACAGGGCAAGGCACTGATCATCTCCAAGACCAAGAAGGTCGATGTCACCTTCACGGGGGCCGTCGTCCTACCGGTGCTGCACCAGGCCGAATACATGGACATCTCGGTGAAGACCATCGAGATCCGCCGCACCGGGCGCGAGGGTCTGATCTGCCAGGACAACATCCGCGCCGACATCCACATCACCTTCTTCGTCCGGGTCAACAAGACCGTCGAGGACGTCATCAAGGTCGCCCAGTCCATCGGTACGGAGCGGGCCAGCGACAAGGTGGCGATCCAGGAGTTCTTCGCCGCGAAGTTCGCCGAGGCGCTCAAGACCGTCGGCAAGCAGCTGGACTTCGTCGATCTGTACACCAAGCGCGAGGAGTTCCGGGACCGGATCATCCGGGTCATCGGCACGGACCTGAACGGCTACCACCTCGACGACGCGGCGATCGACTTCCTCGAGCAGACGCCCATGACGCAGCTCGACGGCGGCAACATCCTCGACGCGCAGGGCATTCGCAAGATCACCGAGCTGACCGCGATCGAGCACGTCCGCACCAACGAGTACCAGCGCACCGAGCAGAAGGAGATCACCCGGCAGAACGTCGACGCCCGGGAGACCATTTTGGAACTGGAGCGCCGGCAGGCCGAGGCCGAGATCAAGCAGCGCCGCGAGGTCGAGACGCTGCGGGCCCGCGAGGAGTCCGCGACCGCCCGGGTCCAGGAGGAGGAACGGCTCGGCGCCCAGACCGCGTTCATCCGCACCGAGGAGCAGCTCGGCATTCAGCGCGAGAACCAGGCCCGGGAGATCGCCGTCGCGCAGAAGAACCGTGAGCGGGTCATCGCCGTGGAGAACGAGCGCATCGAGAAGGACCGGCTGATCGAGGTCATCGGGCGCGAGCGGCAGACCGAACTCGACCGGATCGCCGCGACGAAGGAGGTCGAGGCCGAGCGCCGCGAGGTCGCCGATGTGATCCGGGAGCGGATCGCCGTGGACCGTACGGTCGCCGAGCAGGAGGAGTCCATCAAGACGCTGCGGGCCGTCGAGGAGTCGGAGCGCACCCGCAGGTCGGTCATCATCGCCGCCGAGGCGGAGGCCCAGGAGAAGCTGGTCAAGGACATCAAGGCCGCGGAGGCCGCGGAGGCGGCGGCCACCCACCTGGCCGCCGAGCAGCTGACGCTCGCCGAGGCCCGGCTGAAGACCGCGGATCTGGACGCACAGGCCAAGCTCCGGCTGGCCGAGGGCATCCAGGCGGAGTCCGCGGCGCCCGGCCTCGCGGAGGTCCAGGTGCGTGACGCGGAGGCCGACGTCATCGAGAAGACCGGTCTCGCCGAGGCCGAGGCCGCGTCCGCCCGGCTCAAGGCCGAGGCGGAGGGGGCCAGGCTCAAGGCGCTCGCGGCAGCGGAGGGTACGCAGGCCCAGGCCACGGCCGACGCGGCGATGATCGGCGAGAAGCTGAAGGCCGAGGCGGCGGGGCTCACCGAGAAGGCCGCCGCGATGGCGGCGCTGGACGACGCCTCGCGTGGGCACGAGGAGTACCGGCTGCGGCTCGCCGCGGAGAAGGAGATCCGGCTGGCCGGGCTCGATGTGCAGCGGCAGGTCGCCGAGTCGCAGGCGACGGTGCTGGCCACGGGGCTGGAGAACGCCGACATCGACATCGTCGGCGGGGAGTCGGTCTTCTTCGACCGGCTCGTCTCGTCCATCTCGATGGGCAAGAGCTTCGACGGGTTCGTCGAGAACTCGGAAACGGCGAAGGCCCTCGCGGGACCGTGGCTGAACGGCACGTCTTCGTTCACGGACGATCTGACGCGGGTGCTGGGGTCGGTGTCGACGGGGGACGTGCAGAACCTGACGGTGTCGGCGCTGCTCATGCGGATGATGCGGGCGCCGGGGGCCGGGGTCGCGCCGGGGCAGGTGCAGCAGCTGCTGGCCGCGGCACGGGAGTTGGGGCTGGCGGACGTGCCGGTGTCCGCGATGACGGGTGCGGACGTCTCCGAGGTACCCGCCTCGCGGAACGGGTCGCCGGTCGCGTAGGGCCAACCCGAGCCCGTCCGGCGGCCGCTCCTCGATCGCCGGACGGGCTTGATCTTGCCGGACCGTTCCGTGAGCCAGGCCTGCTCCGGCGAACCGTCCGTCCTCGATCGCCGGACGGGCTGAAGTGGCCCGCACCACACACCTCGTAGGGAGAGCCGCACGTATGGAACCCGACACCACAACCGCACCGGCCGCCGGCGGCCCCGTGGACGCGGGGACGTACGACGTGCTGCGGCGCCGGCTGAACGACCGGGCGGCCGAACTCGCGAGTCGCGCCGAGGCGCTCAACGCGCGGCGCACCGAGGAGTTCGGCTCGACCGAACTCCGGCTGACCGGCACCGAGCAGATCCGTACCGAGCAGGCATCCGTACCCCGCGACCTGGTGGCCGTCGGCGGCCGGCTGCTGTTCGGGTTCGAACGGGGCCCGGGGGCGACGGACCCGGCCGGGGTGGGCGACGTACTCGCTCTGTACGGACCTGAGTTGACGGAGGTGCCCGCAGGCGGGGGCGGCCTGCTCGACGACGAGGCCTTCGTACGCGAATTCACCGCCCTGCACCGCTACTACCGCGACGCCCGGCTCCTGCGGCTGCGCCGGGTGGACGGCAGACTGCTCGCCGTCTTCCGTATCGGGGAGAGCGCCGACGGCATCCGGGTCCTGCGCTGGGCGCTCGGCCCGGACGGTTCGCCCGGCGCGTTCCTCGACGCGCGCGGCGACCGCGACCACGTCTTCCCGCCGTCGCACGACTTCGACTGGACCGTCGCGGGCCGTGAGTCCCACGTCCTCGGCCGGCACCCGCACATCGCGGTGGGCGGCGACGGCGACGGCACGGGCGCCGTCCTCTTCGTCGACACGCTGGGCGGCACCCTCACCGTCAAGACGGACAACGACACCGACACCCCCGACGGGATCTACGAGGAGCCGGTCGCCGAACCCCTCCAGTCCCTCGCCGACGCGGACGTCGAGCATGCCGTGATCGGCCCGCTGGTCCTGCTCCGGGTCCGCCCGTACAACGAGGAGTCCTGGCGGTACCTGGTCTTCAACTCGCTGCTCGGCACGGTCCTGCGTCTGGACCTCATCGGGCCCGCCTGCCACCGGCTCCCGGAGGACCAGGGGATCATCTTCCCCGGCGGTTACTACCTCACCACCGGCACCGCCAAGACCTTCGACATCGCCGAACCGCTCACCGACCCGGTCTTCGAGGGTGCGGTCCGTTCCCCGAACGGCGAGGACGTCCTCTACGTCTTCCGTTCCCCCGACGACGGCCGCAGCCTGCTGCTGCCCTACAACCTGATCCGGCAGGAGGTCGCCACTCCCCTCCAGGGCCGCGGTCACGCCCTGCTGGACACCGGCACGCTCGTCCTCCTGCGGGCAGGAGCCACGGGCGACGAACCGGCCCGGGTCCACCCGTTGCAGCGCTGGCAGACCCCGTACGTCTCCGACACCTACGCCGCCTCCCGCCCCGCCGGGAGCGGCCCCCTCGCCCGGGTCGGCAACGCCGACCTGGTGCGCGGCATCTCCGACTGCCTCGCGCTCGCGCACAGCGCCGCCGAGACGACCCCGACCGCCGCCGTGTACGCGCGGCTCGTCGCGGACTGCACCCGCGCCCGCGACCGCTACCACTGGCTGACGGATCCCGAACTCGGTTCACTCGCCGACCCGTTGGCGGAGCTTCGGGACACCGCGCAGCAGGTCCTCGGCGAGTTCGAGACGGTGCGGGAGCTGACCCGGCAGGCCGCCGACGCGCTCACTGAGACGGCCGACCGGCTCACCACGCTCGTTCGCCGCATCCGGGGCGAGGCCCCGCGCTCGGCCGCCGCCTGGGTCGGCCGGCTCACCGAACTGCGCCGCGCGCACGGCCATCTGGCGACGCTGGCCGAGATGCGGTACGCGGACACCGAGCGGATCGCCGAACTCACCGCCGCAACGGCCGAGGACATCGAAACGGCCGCCCGGCGCGCCGTCGCGTTCCTCGGCCGCGACGACGCGTTCGCCGACTACCACGAGGACATCGCCCGCCTCACCGCCGAGGCGTCCGCGCTGACCGGCGCCGTGGACGCGACGGCGCTCGGCGACCGGCTGACGGAGATGACGGAGGGCCTCGGCACCGTCACGGATGTTGTCGCCGGGCTCGAGATCGGTGACGCGACGGTCCGTACGTCGATCCTGGAGCGGATCGCCGAGGTCCTCGGCGGGGTCAACCGGGCCCGCGCCACCCTCGACGCGCGCCGCCGCGAACTCCTGGACCACGAGGGCCGTGCCGAGTTCGCCGCCGAGTTCGCGCTGCTCGGGCAGGCCGTCACGGGAGCGCTGGCCGCGGCGGACACCCCGGACGCCTGTGACGAGCAACTCGCCAGACTGCTGCTCCAGTTGGAGAACCTGGAGTCGCGGTTCGCGGAGTTCGACGACTTCCTCGCCGAGCTGGCCGAGCGGCGCACGGAGGTGTACGAGGCGTTCTCGGCCCGTAAGCAGACCTTGCAGGACGCCCGCGCCCGGCGGGCGGAGCGGCTGGCGGATTCGGCGGCCCGGGTCCTGGAGACGGTCTCCCGGCGGCTGGCCGTCCTGCCCGACCTGGACGCCGTCCACACGTACTTCGCCTCCGACCCGATGGTCGCCAAGGTCCGCCGCACCGCCAAGGAGCTGCGCGAACTCGGTGACCCGGTGCGCGCCGAGGAGCTGGACGGGCAGCTGCTGGCCGCCCGGCAGGAGGCCGGGCGAGCACTCCGTGACCGCAGTGAGCTGTACGCGGACGGCGGTGCCACGATCCTCCTCGGCCGGCACCGGTTCGCCGTGAACACCCAGCCGTTCGACCTGACGCTCGTCCCGCACGGGGACCAGCCGGCGTTCGCCCTCACCGGCACGGACTACCGGGCGCCGGTCACCGACCCGGAGTTCGAGGCGGCCCGCCCGTACTGGGACCGGACACTGCCCTCCGAGTCCCCGCACGTCTACCGCGCCGAGCATCTGGCCGCCCGGCTCCTGGACGAGCACGGCGCCGACCTGCTCGCCGCCCTGGGCGCCGACGAACTGGCCGTACTGGTACGGGAGGCGGCGGCCTCCGCGTACGACGAGGGCTACCAGCGCGGGGTCCACGACGAGGACGCCACCGCGATCCTCACCACCCTGCTCACGCTGCGCGCCGGGGCCGGCCTGCTGCGCTGCCCGCCGGCCGTACGAGCGGCGGCGCAGCTCTTCTGGGCGTACGGGACGGACGAGGCCCGGCGCACCTCCTGGACCCGGCGGGCCCTCTCACTGGCCCGGGCCCGCGAGACGTTCGGCCTCGCCCCGGCCATCGCGGCCCTTCAGGAGGAGTGGGCGGACGTCATCCGGCCCGACGGCGCCCGGGGCGGGGACTTCAGGGGAAAGGACTCCTGGCCCGACGACTCCCGGGCCGTCGCCGCGTACCTCTTCGAGGAGCTGACGAGCGGCCCCGCCGGATTCGTCACGAGCGCCGCCGTCCGTACCTTCCTGGAGAAGTTCCGGCGGGCGACGGGCTCTTCGGCGTACGACGAGGACCTCGCCGCCCTCCGCGACGACCTCCCCGCCCGGCGCCAGCTGGTCGAGGGCTGGCTCGCCTCGTACGCCGCCGCGAGCGGCACGGAGACCGACGCGGGGGATCTGGCGGAGGCCGTCGCCGTGGAGCTCTGCCCGGAGCCGGTGCTCGCGCGGTACGACTGCGAGGCACCGCTCACCGCCACCGTGGACGGGCTGCTCGGCACCCACCCGCGCATCGACCGGGGCCGGCTCACCGTCCGCCTCGACGAACTCCTCGCCCGCACCGCCGAGTTCCGCACCACCGCCGTTCCCGGCTTCCGGGCCTACCAGCGCCTGCGCACCGCACTCGTCACCACCGAGCGGGCCCGGCTGCGGCTGGACGACCACCGGCCGCGCGTCATGTCGGCGTTCGTCCGCAACCGGCTCCTGGACGAGGTGTACCTGCCGCTGATCGGGGACAGCCTCGCCAAGCAGATCGGCACGGCCGACGCCGACCGGCGCACCGACTCGCAGGGCCTGCTGCTGCTCGTGTCGCCGCCCGGCTACGGCAAGACGACGCTCATGGAGTACGTGGCCGACCGGCTCGGCCTGGTACTCGTCAAGATCAGCGGCCCGAACCTCGGCCACGACGTGACCTCCCTCGATCCGGCACAGGCGCGCACCGCGACCGCCCGCCAGGAGATCGAAAAGATCAACTTCGCCCTGGAGGCGGGCAACAACACGCTCCTCTACCTCGACGACATCCAGCACACCTCGCCCGAACTGCTCCAGAAGTTCATCCCGCTCTGCGACGCCACCCGCCGGATCGAGGGCGTCCGGGACGGCGAGCCGCGCAGCTACGACCTGCGGGGCAAACGGTTCGCGGTGTGCATGGCGGGCAATCCGTACACGGAGTCCGGGGCGCGGTTCCGGGTCCCCGACATGCTCGCCAACCGCGCCGACGTCTGGAACCTCGGCGAGGTGCTGAGCGGTCGCGAGGACGTCTTCGCGCTGAGCTTCATCGAGAACGCGCTGACCGCCAACCCGGTGCTGGCACCGCTCGCCGGGCGTTCCCGCGACGATCTCGCCCTGTTCGTACGGCTCGCCTCCGGTACGGAGCCCGCAGCGGGCGCGGACCGGCTCGACCATCCGTACGCGCCCGCCGAGGTGGACCGGATCGTCGCCGTCCTGCGCCATCTGCTGAGAGCCCGGGACACGGTCCTTGCCGTGAACGCCGCGTACATCGCCTCCGCCGCGCAGACGGACGCGACGCGCACCGAGCCGCCGTTCCGGCTCCAGGGTTCGTACCGCAACATGAACAAGATCGCCGAGCGGATCGTGCCGGTGATGAACGAGGCGGAGCTGTCCGACGTCATCGACGACCACTACGCGGGCGAGGCGCAGACGCTGACCACCGGCGCGGAGTCCAACCTGCTGAAACTCGCCGAGTTGCGCGGCCGTCTCACCCCCGAACAGTCCGCGCGCTGGTCCGCGATCACCGCCTCCTACGTCCGTACGCAGACGCTCGGCGGCCCGGACGGCGACCCCGTGACGCGGGCGGTCGCGGCGCTGGGACTGCTCGCGGACCGGATCGCGGCGGTCGAGTCGGCGATCGTCCGGGTCACGGACCCGCGCCATCTGCTCACCAACCCGCAGGCCCGGCACGCGTCGCGCCCGCTCGACGCCGCCGAGGGAGATCACTGACCGGGCGGGTGCGACGGAGAGGAGCAAGGCATGCTGGGTTCCGTGCCTCCACTTCCCCAACAGTCTCATCAGCCCCAACGCCCCCCGTTCAGCGGACACATGGTCGTCTGCGGCGACGACGCGCTGGCCCAGCGGCTCGCCGGCGAGCTGCGCTACGTGTACGGAGAACGGGTCACCCTCGTCCTGCCGCCCGGACGCGACGCGCACCGGTCGGAACTGCCACTGACCGGGCGGGGCCGGGCGGCGGCGCTGTTCGGCCGGATGTCGCAGGCGATGAACCGCAACGGCGGAACCGGCTGGCCGGCCGCTCCAGGGAGCGGCGACACCAACGCCGGAGTGGACGCGGTGCGCATCCTGGAGGCGGCGGAGCCCTCCGACGAGGCGTTCGAGGAGGCGGGCGTCGCACAGGCCGCCGCGCTGGCCCTGGTCTACGACGACGACGAGCGCAACATCCGCGCCGCGCTGGCCGCCCGCCGCCTCAACCCCCGTCTCCGGCTGGTCATCCGGCTCTACAACCGCAAGTTGGGCCAGTATCTGGAAACCCTCCTCGACCAGGCCGCCGCCGTCGCCGCACCCGGTCTCGACCGGGCCGCGCTGGACACCTCGACCACCGTCCTCTCCGATGCCGACACCGCCGCGCCCGCCCTCGCCGCGACCGCGCTCACCGGCTCCAGCAAGGTCATCCAGGCGGAGGGCCTGCTGCTGCGCGCCGCCGAACGCACCCCGCCCCAGGCCGGCCGGAGTGCCGACCCCGGCCTGTGCACCCTCGCCCTGCTCTCCTCCACCACCCACGACCCGGCGGGCACGGAGGGCTCCGACAGCAGCGGCGACGAAGGGCCCCAACTCCTGCCCGACAAACGGCAGGTGGCCGCCGCTACGGGACGTGGCACGATCGTCCTGGAAGCGGTCAGCCAGGCGGGCCCAGCCGGTCCACCGCCCCGGATGGGCGGCAGGGGAGCACCGCTCAGCCAGTTCTTCTCGCGGCGGCTGCGCTGGTCGGCGCTGGGGGTCGGGCTGGCCGTGCTGGGCCTCGCCGTCGCTTCCACGCTCACCACCGGCGACGACCCGTTGCACGCCGCGTATCTGACGCTGCTGGACCTGTTCGCGATGGGCGACCCGGCGATCGGCGACCCCACGGCCCGTCAGGTGATCCAACTCCTCTCGGGCGTCGCCGGGTTGATGCTGCTGCCGCTGCTCGTGGCGGGTGTGCTGGAGGCCTTCGGCTCGCTCCGTACGGCGTCGTCCCTGCGCCGTCCGCCGCGCGGGCTCTCCGGCCACGTGGTGCTGCTGGGCCTCGGCAAGATCGGTACGCGGGTCCTCGTCCGGCTGCGTGAGCTCGGCATTCCCGTGGTGTGCGTGGAGGATGACCCGGACGCGCGCGGCATCCCCGTGGCCCGGCGGCTGCACGTGCCGGTGGTCCTCGGCGACGTCACGCAGGAGGGCGTCCTGGAGGCGGCGAAGATCCAGCGCGCCCGCGCACTCCTCGCCCTGACCAGCGCCGACACCACCAACCTGGAGGCCGCGCTGTACGCCCGCTCGGTCAAGCCGGATCTGCGCGTCACCCTGCGCCTGTTCGACGACGAGTTCGCCACCGCCGTCTACCGCACCCTGCGTACCGCCCACCCGCAGGCCCTGACGCGGTCCCGTTCCGTCTCCCACCTGGCCGCCCCGTCCTTCGCGGTCGCCATGATGGGCCGGCAGATCCTGGGCGCGATCCCGGTCGAGCGGAAGGTGATGCTGTTCGCGGCGGTCGAGGTCGCGGGGCATCCGCAACTGGAGGGCCGCACGGTGGAGCAGGCGTTCCGGGCGGGCTCCTGGCGCGTCCTCGCCCTGGACGCCACCCCGCCCGAGGACCGCCGCCCGGACCTGGCCATGCCCGCCCCCGCGTCCCCGGACCGCCGCTCGGGCCTGGTCTGGGACCTGCACCCCGGGTACGTACTGCGCCCCGAGGACCGCGTGGTGATCGCCGCGACCCGCCGGGGCCTGGCCGAACTGCTGCGCAGACGGGGCTCGTTGACGCACCGCTGAGCCGTCGGGCGGTGCCGCTGCGGGCCGGCGAAATCCAGGTGCCGGCCCGCATCTCCGGTCCCTGCGCTCACCTCCACGGAAGCGGGACCGGAGCCGGAACTACAGCACGCCGCCCATCGCACCCCGTACCTCGTCCAGCGTCGTCTCGGCAATCTCATTGGCGCGCTCGTTCCCGGCCCGGAGCACCGACCGCACATACGCCATGTCCCGCGCGTACTCGGCGCGCCGGGCCCGAATCGGCGCGAACCGGCTGTTGACGGCATCGGTCACGGTGCGCTTGAGAGCGGCGGCGCCCCCGCTCCCGATCTCCTCCGCCACCGCGTGCGGGTCCCGGTCCAGGCAGAGCGCGGCCAGCAGTACCAACGAGGACACCCCGGGCCGGGTCTCCAGGTCATAGGTGATGTGCCGGTCGGCATCGGTCTTCGCGCCCTTGATCAGCCGCGCCGTCTCGTCGGCGGTGGCACCGAGCGCGATGGAATTGCCCCGGCTCTTGCTCATCTTGGTGCCGTCGGTTCCGAGCAGGAGCGGCGCGGCGGAGAGCAGCGCGTCCGGCTCGGGGAACACCGCCCCGTACCGCTCGTCGAACCGGCGGGCGACGGTCCGCGTCACTTCGAGGTGCGGCAACTGGTCCTGTCCGACGGGGACGAGGTTGCCCTTGCAGAACAGGATGTCGGCGGCCTGGTGCACCGGATACGTGAACATCAGCCCGCTGACGGCCGACTGCCGGGAGTGTGCGATCTCGTCCTTGACGGTGGGGTTGCGGTTCAGCTCGGCGACGGAGACAAGGCTGAGGAAGGGCAGCATCAGCTGGTTGAGCGCGGGAACGGCGCTGTGATTGAAGATCGTCGAGCGCTCCGGGTCGATCCCGACGGCCAGATAGTCCAGCAGCATCCCCTCCATGTGCTCGGAGAGCCGCTCGGCGAGATCCCGGTCGGTGAGCACCTGGTAGTCGGCGATGATCACGAAGACGTCGACGCCGAGGTTCTGGAGCCGGACCCGGTTGTGCAGGGTCCCGAAGTAGTGCCCGAGGTGGAGCGACCCGGTGGGCCGGTCCCCGGTCATCACCCGGAACCGGCCGGGATCCTGCTGAATCTGCTGCTCCAGCTCGACACTGCGACGCCGGGCGGACGCGGCGACATCGATGGTCTCCGCGGTGGTGGTGGCGACTGTGGCAGTAGTGGTCATGGGGGCTCTCCTCGCGGGTACTGGTTGCGTGGAGGACGGCCCGCCGGGATCGGCTTCCGTACCCGTACGAGGGCAGAGAAAAAGGGCCGTCCATTTCGAACGGCCCTGGTTCCGCGCAGATGAGGTGGCCGCTCCTAGAAGGAGCGCCACCAGTTTCGGCACGGTACGGAGGTCATGGGGAGAGTTTAACGGAGACGAGCTCCGCCCACACGGCCTTCCCGTAATCCCGCCCCGCGCTCCTCCGTCCGGCAGAGGCGTGCGCGGCGGCCGTGTGGCCCTCCGCGTCGCCTCCGAAGCCCGGTCCGGGGTACGTACCGCACCTGCCCGACCCACCCCAGCACGGCGGAATAGGTCAGTGGGGTGCCCCGTTGTAGGATGCGCAAGGTAGTTCAAGGTTCAACCAATATGGAGGCGGGCGCCATGGAGTTCGGGATCTTCACCGTCGGGGACGTCACCACCGACCCGACGACCGGCAGGACACCGAGCGAGCACGAGCGGATCAAGGCCACCATCGCCATCGCGCAGAAGGCGGAGGAGGTCGGCCTGGACGTCTTCGCGACCGGCGAGCACCACAACCCGCCGTTCGTCCCGTCCTCCCCGACGACCACGCTCGGCTACATCGCCGCCCGCACCGAGAACCTGATCCTGTCCACGTCCACGACGCTGATCACCACCAACGACCCGGTGAAGATCGCCGAGGACTACGCGACGCTCCAGCACCTCGCGGACGGCCGTGTCGACCTGATGATGGGGCGCGGCAACACCGGCCCGGTCTACCCGTGGTTCGGCAAGGACATCCGCCAGGGCATCCCGCTCGCCATCGAGAACTACGCCCTGCTGCACAGGCTGTGGCGCGAGGAGGTAGTGGACTGGGAGGGCAAGTTCCGTACGCCGCTCCAGTCGTTCACCGCGACCCCCCGCCCTCTGGACGGCGTCCCGCCGTTCGTCTGGCACGGCTCGATCCGTTCCCCGGAGATCGCCGAGCAGGCCGCGTACTACGGCGACGGCTTCTTCCACAACAACATCTTCTGGCCCATCGAGCACACCAAGAAGATGGTCAACCTCTACCGGCAGCGGTACGCGCACTACGGGCACGGCACCGCCGAGCAGGCCATCGTCGGCCTCGGCGGCCAGGTGTTCATGCGGAAGAACTCGCAGGACGCGGTACGGGAGTTCCGCCCGTACTTCGACAACGCGCCGGTCTACGGGCACGGGCCCTCGATGGAGGACTTCACGCAGCAGACCCCGCTGACCGTCGGCTCGCCGCAGGAAGTCATCGAGCGGACCCTGTCCTTCCGGGACGCCGTCGGCGACTACCAGCGCCAGCTGTTCCTGATGGACCACGCGGGACTGCCGCTGAAGACGGTCCTGGAGCAGCTCGACATCCTCGGCGAAGAGGTCGTCCCGGTGCTGCGCAAGGAGTTCGCCAACCTGCGGCCGGCCGGAGTCCCGGACTCCGCCCCCGCGCACCCGGCCGTCGCCGCCGCCCGTACGGCCACGAAGGAGATCTGATCGCCGTGTCCACTGTGTTCGCCACCGAACCCCTGCGGATCGTCGCCGTGTCGGCCGGGCTCAGCAGCCCCTCCTCGACCCGGCTGCTGGCCGAACGGCTGGCCGGCGCCGCCCGCGAACGCCTGCTGGCCGAACAGGACCGCACGGTCGAGGTCCGTGTGATCGACCTGCGCGACCTGGCCGTCGACATCGCCAACCACCTGGTGACCGGGTTCCCGCCGAGCGCCCTGGAACAGGCGATCAAGGAGGTGGCGGAGGCGGACGGACTGATCGCCGTCTCGCCCGTCTTCACCGCCTCGTACAGCGGACTGTTCAAGTCGTTCTTCGACCTGATCGACAACACGGCGCTGACCGGCAAGCCCGTCGTCATCGCGGCGACGGGCGGCACCGCCCGCCACTCGCTCGTCCTGGAACACGCGATGCGCCCGCTCTTCGCCTACCTGCGGGCCACCGTCGTACCGACCTCTGTGTACGCGGCGTCGGAGGACTGGGGCTCGTCCGGCGACGAGTACACCGACGGCCTGCCGTCCCGCATCCGGCGCGCGGGCGGCGAGCTCGCCGCCATGATCGCGGGCGGCCGGGCGGCCTCCGGGGCGCCGAGGGCGCTCGGGCTCGACGACGAGGTCGTGCCGTTCGAGCAGCAGCTCGCCGATCTGCGGCTCGACTGATTGGTCACGGCTGATTGGTCATGGCTGAGTGGACACGACGGAGTGGCCCGCCCGGACGGCCCCGCCGCCCGAAACCCTGTCCGGTTTGATTAGAGTTGGAACGAAAGATGCGTCGTGCGAACTTTTCTCGCACGACGCCTCTGCACACTGAGCCGAACCGAGCTGGAGGCAGAGATGGGCAGGATCGTGGTGGGCGTTGACGGCTCCGAGTCGTCGGTCAAGGCGCTGCACTGGGCCGTACGCCAGGCGGAGCTGACCGGTGACACCGTGGAGGCCGTGAACAGCTGGGAGTACCCCGCGACGAGCTGGGCGTCCATGATGCCGGGCATGCCGGAGGACTTCGACCCGCAGGCCGTCGCGACCGTGGCCCTCACCGAAACGCTGGAGGAGGCCCTGGGCGCCGAGGGCGCGGCCGAGGTCAGCAAGATCGTGGTCATCGGCAACCCGGCCCAGTCCCTGCTGGAACGCGCCAAGGGCGCGAACCTGCTGGTCGTCGGGGCGCGTGGCTACAGCGGCTTCAAGGCGACGCTGCTCGGCTCGGTCAGCCTCCATGTCACCCAGCACGCACCGTGCCCGGTGACGGTCGTACGCGACTGAGCACAGGGGAAGGACGTGAGGACGGGCCCGCGCCGAGCG
>NZ_JBHVFF010000042.1:0-38373 GCF_042801895.1 Streptomyces sp. NPDC057543
CGATGCGCGGGCCCTCCGGCGGCTTCCCTTCCATGCCACCCGGACCGGCTCGCCGGGAGCGGCGACGTAGCGGGGGCGGCTTCCAGGTCGGGGTGGCTCGCATCGTGGCGTCGGCAAGAGCTTGGTGGCTTCCCGGTCCGGCGGCCGATGCTCGTGTGTCGTCGGCCATCAGCGGTCACTTGCTGGGCGTCTTCTGGTGACCGGCGCGGGGCGGAGCGATGTCGAGGACGGCCATCATGCCCATGTCCTCGTGGTTGAGGATGTGGCAGTGCAGCACCGTCCTGCCGGTGAAATGCGTGAAGTGGACGCGGAGAACGATGGCACCGCGCCCGGGCACGTTCACCGTGTCGTACACGCTGTGGGAGGGATCCTCGGCCTTCCCGTTGGTGCTCATCAACTGGAAGTGATCGGTGTGCAGGTGGAAGCTGTGGTCCTCGTCGCTGTCGTTGCGGACGGTCCACTCCTCGACGGTGCCGAGGGTGGAGGTGAAGTCGGTCCGTTTCGCATCGAACGTCCGGCCGTTGATGTAGAAGACCGTGCCCGCCGTGTTCTCCGTGTAGACCATCGTCTTGCGGGCCGCGATCTTCGCGTTGCTCAGGTCCTCCTGCGGGGCGAAACGGCTCGGGATCGCCGCCCGGGGCATGGGCGTGCCGCCGGTGACGACGGTCGCGAGGTCGGCCTGGGGGAGCTGGTTTCCCGCCGGGCCCGTGTTGTACGGCAGCGTCTCCAGTCGGGCCGTGCCGGGAGCGCCGCCCTGGACCAGAACGTCGAAGCGTGAGGCGGCGGGGATGAGCAGGGTGTCCTTGGTGTAGGTCCTGCGTACGGGAGCACCGTCCTGGGCGATCACATGGAAGCGGGTGCCCGGCAGGTGCAGCTTGTAGTAGATGTTCGCGCCGATGTTGGCCAGACGCCACAGCTGGGTCTCCCCCGGCCGGATGTGGATCACCGGGTTCTGCTGGCCGTTGACCGTGCGGTTGGTGGACGCCCCGATACTCAAGGGGTGAGTCTTGATCGCGTCGCCCTCTACCTGGTCGTCCTTGAGCGCGATGGTGTGCTCGGTGATGCGGCGCAGCGACGGTGGCAGGTACCGCTTCAGGCCCTCGACGACGATGATGCCCGACTCCCCACCGGCGACCTGGGCGGCGGACAGCATGTCGGCGTGCGAGTGGTACCAGAAGGTGCCGGTGAGGTGATCCCGCGGGAGCTGGTAGGCGTAGTGGTACGAGTGCCCGTACTTGATGGAGATGAAGATGTCGTCGGCGGGGGCACGCGGCGAGACCATGAGTCCGTGCGTGTGCAGGTTGGTGTACTTGTCGGTCTTGTTGACCATGGTCAGGTCGATGCGGTCGCCCGGCCGCACGCGCAACGTGGGCGGCATGTAGGCACCGTTGTACGTCGTCGCGTACAACTGACGGTCGCCGACCTGGACCTTGCGCCGCTCCACGACGATGGTCGTCTTGAGCAGGCCACCGCGGCTGACGACCTCCGGCGGGTCCTTGAGCAGAGGGCCGACGCCTCCTTGGGCGGGGTCGGCCGTCGTCGCGAGACTGTACGCGGGGTGGGAGTACTCCGTCGGTGTGTGCTCCGCGCCGCCCGACAGTCCGGCAGCGACGAGCACCGTGACCGTCAGGGTCAGCGGGAAACGGGTGTTGGACCGGGTCACGTCTCTCCCAAGGGGTCCGTGCGGCCGGGCGGGTGACTGCCCAGCCGGGAGCGAATGTCACACTATTGGCGGATCGCATGAATGGCGGGGGTATCGATGTGCCCGGCCGCACCTGGACGGTGCCGCCGTTCACTCGAATTGCCCTGGCAGCGATCGCCCGTCGGGGATGGGGATTCTCCTGCCTCGTGGGGAGGTTGGAGGGATGGACGGCCTTCACGGTGCCGGTGATACAGGTGATTACACGCTCAACAAGGTGAATGCGCCTCAGCGCCGTATTGCACCCGCGGCGGGGGCCGGTTCCGGTGACGGGCCCGGTGGGGTCGGCATGGATCGGGAGCTCTCCTGCACGGCGACGGGTGTGTCGCTGCCTGCCGGGGCGATGACGAGGAAGCGTCGGCTGGGCTCGGACTTCCCTGACCCGGGCGGCGTCAGCACCTCGCGGAGCAGCCCGACCGACTGGCTGACCTGTGCACCCGCGGCGTTGGCGGTGAACATGGTGAGCGCCTGCTTGCGACCGAAGGGCGCAGTGCGGTGCTCCGTGAGCCAGAGTGTGTACGTCTTACCGGGCGCCAGTCCCGACGCCGCGGCCTGGAGCAGGTCGAGGGCGCCGAGCGCGTTGACCGAGACGGTGGCATGCGCGCGCCCGCCCTCACCCTTGGGCGCGGAGAGCGTGAGGTGGCCGGCCTGGCCCGCGGTCCCGAGGGGTTGCAGGTTCGCCGTGCCCTTGCCGTACGGGACGGCGTTCGGTACGTACAGCAACTGTTGTGGTTGCTGGCCCACTGGGATCGTGGCGATCACCTTGTTCTTGACGGTGTCGACGGCCGCGACGGCGTCCTGGTTCTCCAGACCGACGTAGACCCGTGTGCCGTCGCCGGAGCCCCAGATGCCGTGCGGCAGGTCGCCGGTGGGAATGGTGGCCACCAAGGCCGGGGTCCGGCCGCGCCGGTAGACCTTGACCACGTTTTCGCCGCCCACGGTCACGTAGGCGAACCGGCCGGCACGGTTGTCGACGAGTGTGACGTGGTTGGTGATCGGTCCGCTGTCGATGGTCGCGAGGATACGGAAGGGCGGACGGGCGCTCATCACCTGGGTCTTGCCGCTGTCCTTGAGCGTGAACCACACCTCGGTGCCGTCCCGGTTCACCGCCAGGTTGGGTGAGAACGGACTGGCCTGCGGCACTCGGGCCACGACCCGGTAAGTCCTGGTGTCCACGACGTCCAACTCCGGGGTGAAGCTGGAAGGCACGAAGGCGTACCTGCCGTCCGGCCGGAACAGGACCATGCCCGGCCCGTTGGCCGTGGTGACGCGGCGCTTCTCCCGCATTCGCACGGGATCGATCACCGACACATAGCTCTCGCCTCGGACGGTGGCCCACAATTCCTTGCCGTCGGGCGTGAAGAACGCCTCGTGCGGGGAACGGCCTACGTACACGACGCCCTTGACCTTGTTGGTCGCCGTGTCGATGAGGGTCACCGAGTTGGAGCCGACGGAGACGGCGGCCAGCGTCCGGTGGTCCGGGGAGAAGCCCCCACCGTGGACGAGCAGTTGATTGCGGTACAACGGGCTGAGCGATCCGGGCACCGGATCACCTAGGCGAATCACCCCCAGAAGCCGATTGGCGGCAGGGTCGATCACCGAGACAGTGTTGGAGGTCTGATCGGAGGTGTAGACACGGTCCCGGCCCGATATGGGGATCACCCCCGGTGGCTCACCCGGGTCGGCTTCCGGCGCGGGCCTTTCCCTCCCCCCTCGCGTCACTGCCTGAGACGCGTCCCGGTGGGCCACGGGCGTGGCCGCCAGGCGGCTCCTCATCACGCCGATCTCCTGCTGCTGGGTGACGATGATCTCCTCGGCCAGCCTGCGCAGGACGGGGTCCTTGCCGTGCTCCAGAACCGCTTTGGCCATGGCGATGGCCCCTTGGTGGTGAGGGACCATCATGGCCGCGAAGTCACGGTCGGTGTCACCGGTCATGGGAGCGTCCGCCATGGCCTTCGCCATGGTCTCCATGCTCGCGTCCATCTCTGCGGCGAAGGGGCTGTGCGAGCCGCTCGCGTGAGCCATGTGCGCAGGTGGCGAGTCGGGCGCCTGTCCGGCCTGGCAGGCGATGAGGCCCCACACCATGACTCCCGCTATGCCGGTGATGCGGAGCCGGCGATATGCGCCGTATGCCACAACTTCCTCCCTGCCTTCCACGCCTGCGTACGGAGCGGCGCCCGACATCCCCGGACTGAGGGCTGAAACGCCAGTCTTTTCGGTCGCCGAAGGGTTGTCGCCTTCAGGCGCGCAGGCAGGTGACCCGCGGGGCCGTACATGCGAGCCCGCCTCCGATCGAGCTGCACGGACTGCCGGCACGCCAGGCCCCGGCCCGCAGCGCCTGTTTCATGCACCCGGGCAACAGAAACGGGCTCCCCACAGGGAGCCCGTTCCGCTGTCCCGGTCGGGAGGCGGGGGTCAGGAGTCGTCCTACAGGTTGCCGCGCTTCTCCTGCTCGCGCTCGATCGCCTCGAACAGGGCCTTGAAGTTGCCCTTGCCGAAGCCCATCGAGCCGTGGCGCTCGATCATCTCGAAGAAGACGGTCGGGCGGTCCTGGACCGGCTTGGTGAAGATCTGCAGCAGGTAGCCGTCCTCGTCACGGTCGACGAGGATCTTGAGCTCGCGCAAGGTCTCCACGGGGACCCGGGTCTCGCCCGCCCACTCGCCGAGGGTGTCGTAGTACGAGTCGGGGGTGTCCAGGAACTGGACGCCGGCCGCCCGCATCGCGCGCACCGAGGCGACGATGTCGTTCGTGGCGAGCGCGATGTGCTGGACGCCCGCGCCGCCGTAGAACTCCAGGTACTCGTCGATCTGGGACTTCTTCTTGGCGACGGCCGGTTCGTTGATCGGGAACTTCACCTTGAGCGTGCCGTCGGCGACGACCTTGGACATCAGGGCGGAGTACTCGGTGGCGATGTCGTCGCCCACGAACTCCTTCATGTTGGTGAAGCCCATGACCTTGTTGTAGAAGCCGACCCACTCGTTCATACGGCCGAGTTCCACGTTGCCGACGCAGTGGTCGATGGCCTGGAAGTAACGCTTGGCCGGCGGCTCGACGATCGGGGCCGCGGCGACGAAGCCGGGGAGGTACGGGCCGTCGTAGCCGGTGCGCTCGACGAGGGTGTGGCGGGTCTTGCCGTAGGTGGCGATGGCGGCGAGGACGACCGTGCCGTGCTCGTCCTTGACCTCGTGCGGCTCGGTGAGGCCGAGGGCGCCGTGCTCGACCGCGTACGCGTAGGCCGCGCGGGCATCCGGCACCTCGATGGCCAGGTCGACGACGCCGTCGCCGTGCTCGGCCACGTGGTCCGCGAGGAAGCGGCCGTGGTCGGTGGACGCCTTGATGACGGAGGTGAAGACGAAGCGGGCGGAGCCATTGGTCAGAACGTAACTCGCCGTCTCACGGCTGCCGTTCTCCGGTCCGGAGTAGGCGACCAGTTTCATGCCGAAGGCCGTCGAGTAGTAGTGCGCGGCCTGCTTGGCGTTGCCGACGGCGAAGACGACCGCGTCCATTCCCTTCACCGGGAAGGGGTCGGCCTGCCGGGCAGTGTCGGGGGTGGTGTGCAGAGTCTCAGTCATGCTCGAAGGCTCTCGCCGCTTCGCAAGGTGCGCAACAGTTCGCGGATCCGCTGGGCAATCTGCACAGCAGATGGGGATGATGGCCGGGCTATCTGTACATGATGACCATCACAATGACCCCCCGGAGGCGCACCATGGCGATCGATCATCTGGACGGCCGGCTCATCGTACTGCTGGCGCGCGAACCCCGCATCGGTGTCCTGGAGGCCTCGCGCCGGCTCGGCGTGGCGCGCGGGACGGTGCAGGCGCGCCTCGACCGCCTTCAGTCGAATGGAGTCATCCGTGGGTTCGGGCCGACCGTCGATCCGGCGGCGCTCGGCTACCCGGTCACGGCGTTCGCCACGCTGGAGATCAAGCAGGGCCAAGGTGCCGACGTACGGGCGCACTTGGCCGGTGTTCCGGAGGTGCTGGAGCTGCACACCACCACCGGGCACGGCGACATGCTCTGCCGTCTCGTGGCGCGTTCCAACGCCGATCTCCAGCGGGTGATCGACCGGGTTGTCGGTTTTGATGGCATCGTCCGGGCCTCCACGGCCATCGTCATGGAGAACCCGGTTCCGCTGCGCGTCATCCCGCTCGTCGAGCAGGCCGCGGAGGACGACGACTGAGCCGAGGAGTGGCGTGTGAGCTTCTGGGAGTATCTGGGCAATCGGCACCAACAGCTGCTCACCGACGCGTTCCAGCACATCAGCGCGGTATTCCAGTGCATGGTCATCGCCACCGTGCTGGGCATTCTGATCGGGGTCGTCACCTATCGCAGCGGATGGGCGGGTTCGCTGGCGATCACGTCGACGGCGACGATCCTCACCATTCCGTCCCTCGCCGCGATCGGTCTGCTCATCCCGCTGGTCGGGCTGGGGGTCCCGCCGACGGTGATCACTCTGACGCTGTACGGGCTGCTGCCGATCGTCCGCAACTCCATCGTGGGACTGCGCGGGGTCGATCCGGCGCTCGTCGACGCGGCGAAGGGCATCGGGATGTCGCGGCCCGCCCGGCTGTTCCGGGTGGAACTGCCGATCGCCTGGCCGCCGATCCTCACCGGCATCCGGGTCTCCACGCAGATGCTGATGGGCATCGCCGCCATCGCCGCGTACGCGTCGGGCCCGGGCCTGGGCAATGAGATCTTCCGCGGCATCGCCTCGCTGGGCAGCGCCAACGCGATCAATCAGGTGCTCGCGGGCACGCTCGGCATCGTCATCCTCGCCCTGCTGTTCGACGCCGCGTACGTCCTGCTCGGGCGCCTCACCATCCCTAGGGGGATTCGTGCCTGAGACCGCCGACTCCGGGACGACGGGGTCCGGGCCCGCCGGTTCCGGGCCCGCCGGGGGCACCGACACCGGTACCGCCCACCGTGCCGGGACGACGCGCACCACCTCCGGTGCCACCATCCACCTGGACAATCTGACCAAGCGCTACCCGGGCAACCCGAACCCGGCGGTGGACAACGTCACGATGGACATCAAGGCGGGCGAGACCGTGATCTTCGTCGGCCCGTCCGGCTGCGGGAAGTCCACCACTCTGAAGATGATCAACCGGCTGATCGAGCCGACGTCCGGGCGGATCCGGATCAACGACGAGGACGTCACCGACATCGACCCGGTGAGGCTGCGCCGCAAGATCGGTTACGCGATCCAGTCGTCCGGGCTCTTCCCCCACATGACGGTCGCGGAGAACATCGCCCTCGTACCGAAGATGGTCGGCTGGTCGAAGGCGAAGGTGAAGGACCGGGTCGAGGAGATGCTCGATCTCGTCGGCCTCGATCCCCGGGAGTTCCACGGGCGCTATCCCCGCGCGCTCTCCGGCGGACAGCAGCAGCGGGTGGGTGTGGCACGGGCCCTGGCGGCCGACCCGCCGGTGCTGCTGATGGACGAACCGTTCGGCGCGGTCGACCCGATCACCCGCGACCACCTCCAGGACGAGCTGATCCGGCTCCAGCACGAGCTGCACAAGACCATCGTCTTCGTCACCCACGACTTCGACGAGGCGATCAAGCTGGGTGACCGGATCGCCGTACTGCGGGAGCGTTCGCACATCGCGCAGTTCGACACCCCGGAGGCGATCCTCACCAACCCGACGGACGACTTCGTCTCGGGATTCGTCGGTGCCGGGGCAGCGCTGAAACGGCTCAACCTCACTCGCGTACGAGATGTGGAGATCGCCCAGTTCCCGACGGTGACGGTCGACGACCCGCTCCAGTCGATCTTCAACACGCTGCGCAGCAGTCTGCACAACGAGCTCCTGATGCTGGACCGCAGGAACCGCCCGTACAAGTGGCTGCGGCGCGGCGACCTGATGCGGGCCCGGGGTTCGCTGGCGCGGGCCGGGCAGCTGGTCCATGACACGGTGACGCGGGACGCGACGCTGCACGACGCGCTGGAGGCGGTGCTGATCGACAGCGGCGGGCGGGTCGCGGTGACCGGGCGGCGCGGCGAGTTCATCGGGGTCGTCGACATGCACACCCTGATGAACTCCGTCCATGAGCTGCTGGAGGCCGACCGGCTCGCCGCCATCGAGCACCAGCACGACCTGGAGGAAGTCCGCTCCCACCGGACCGAACAGGAGCTGGAGGGCGGTGCGGACGCATGAATCCCAACTCCCCGCTCGATTCCGGTTCGTCGCGTACGGCGCGTTCCCCCCGCCGGGCGCCCTCGTCCGACAAGGACCGTCCGCCCGGCGAACACGATGTCAAGGGCCACGCCTTCCGCGACGAGGAGGAGGAACCCCCGCCGCCGCCGACGCGCCCGCGGCGCCGGATCACCTGGCAAAAACTGGTGGTGCTGCCGGCCGCGCTCGTGATCGTCCTGGTCATCACCTACCTGTGGATCACCAACATCCCCCTCGACTCGATCGCGAGGAATTCGCTCACCGGCGGCAATGTGCAGTTGCGCTGGTGGCAGCATGTGGAGCTGACCGCGATCTCGACGTTCTGGGTGCTGATCATCGCCATCCCGCTGGGGATCGCACTGACCCGGCGCAGGCTGCGCAGGGGCGCCCCCCTGGTCACCGCACTCGCCAACATCGGGCAGGCGACCCCGGCGATCGGTCTGCTGGCACTGCTGGTGATCTGGCTGGGCATCGGCCCGTCGACGGCGATCATCGGCATGGTGATCTACGCGGTGCTGCCGGTGTTCTCCAACACGGTGGCCGGTCTGAGGGCGATCGCACCGGACCTGGTCGAGGCCTCGCGCGGCATCGGCATGTCGGCGATGGGGACGCTCGCGAAGGTCGAACTGCCGCTCGCCGTACCGCTGATCCTGGCCGGTGTACGGACGGCGCTGGTGCTCAATGTCGGCACCGCGACCCTGGCCACCTTCGTCGGCGGCGGCGGTCTCGGGGACCTGATCACCTCGGGCATCCAGACCCAGCGGATGCCGGTGCTGGTACTCGGTTCCGTACTGACGGTGGTGCTGGCGCTGCTGGTGGACTGGCTGGCGTCGCTGGTCGAGGTGGCGCTGACACCGCGCGGGCTGGAGGTGGGGTGAGATGGGCGCGGGGACGAGGCGGAGTGCGGCGGCCCGGTGGAAGGTGCGTGCGGGGCTCGTGGGGGTGGTGGCGCTGGCGCTGCCGCTCGCCGGGTGCGGACTGAAGAGCGGCTCGCCGATGGTGGACGACGTGGTGCCGGGCTCCGTCGGCCGGGGGAAGCCGCTGGACGGTGCCTCGCTGACCGTCACCTCGAAGAACTTCAGCGAGAACATCGTCCTGGGCCAGATGATCGGCCTGATCTTCAAGGCGGCCGGGGCGGAGGTCCTGGACCGGACGAACCTGCCCGGTTCGATCAGCGCGCGCGAGGCGATCGTCAAGGGCGGCGCGGACGCGATGTACGAGTACACGGGTACCGGCTGGATCACGTACCTGGGTCACGCGAAGCCGATCGCCGACCCGTTGAAGCAGTGGCAGGCGGTCCGGGACGAGGACCGGAAGAACGGGGTGACATGGCTGCCGCAGTCCACCCTCAACAACACCTACGCGCTCGCCATCAGCCGGAAGAACAACGCGAAGTACCACCTGAAGACGCTCTCCGATGTCGCCGCGCTGTCGAAGAAGAACCCGTCGGCGGTGACGATCTGTGTGGAGAACGAGTTCGCCTCGCGCGACGACGGACTGCCGGGCATGGAGAAGGCGTACGGGATGTCCCTGCCGGCCGCCAACATCAAGAAGATGGACGCCGGGATCATCTACACCCAGGTCTCGAAGTCCAACTCCTGCCTGCTGGGCGAGGTGTACACCACGGACGGCCGGATCAAGGCCATGGACCTCGAAGTGCTCGTGGACGACAAGCACTTCTTCCCCAACTACAACGCGGCGCCCGTCATCCACACCAAGACCTTCGATAAGTACCCGCAGATCGCAGGGCTGCTCGACCCGCTCAGCATGAAGCTGACGACGGAGGTCGCACAGGAACTCAACGCGAAGGTGGACGTCGAAGGGCAGGACCCGCACGCGGTGGCGAAGGACTGGCTGATCCGGGAGGGGTTCATCGAGAACAAGAAGGGATGAGGGAGTAAGGGGGTGAGGGGGGAGGGGGTGAGGGCCGTCGGCGCGGGCTCCCCCGAGTTACAAAGAAGTCGATGCAAAGAAGAGGTTGCAAAGCCGTCTTTGCAAGTCTACCGTTGAGGCATGGCAGCGACAGAAGCCGCCGGCAGCGACAACGCCGCCGACGATCCGAGGACCCTCAACATCGATGCCCGCACCCTGCGCGGGCTCGCCCACCCCCTGCGCATCCGACTGCTCAGCACTCTCCGGGAGTTCGGCCCCGCCACCGCCTCCGGACTCGCCGACCGGCTCGGCGAGTCCAGCGGCGCCACGAGCTATCACCTGCGCCAACTGGCCACGTACGGCTTCGTGGAGGACGACCCCACCCTCGGCAAGGGGCGCGAGCGGTGGTGGCGGGCGGCGCACTCAGGCAGCACCTTCGACCCGGAGATCATTCAGGACGCCGACCCCGAGGTCCGCGGCGCCATGAACGTCGTACTCCATGAGATCGCCACGAACCACGCCCAGGAGCTGAACACCTGGCTCGGCACGATGCACGAGTGGTCCCAGGAATGGAACGAGAGCTGGAACCTCAGCGACTTCAAGGTACGACTCACCCCCGAGCTCTCCAAAGAGCTCGGCCACAAAATCCACGATCTGGTCAACAGCTATCGCGGACGGGTCCCCGAAGGCACCGCCGACTCGGCCGTCGTCCGTACGCACCTGCACCTCTTCCCCCGCCCCAACGCCTGAACCGACCGAAGGGACCCCTCGCCATGAACGCCGAAACGCACCTGCAGCTGCACGCCACCCGCTCCACCGAACTGCACCACCAGGCCGACGAGTCCCGCCTGGCGCCGCGCGCCCCGCGCAAGGACCTGCGGACCCAATTGGGCTGGACCATGGTCGAGTTGGGCCTGCGCCTGATACCGAACCGGCCCACGCTGTCGGCTCACTCGCCTCGTACGGCCTAGAACCATGGACGGGGGGAAGAACGCACACGACAGCGCGCACGACAGCACACCCGTCGACGCGCACGCCGAGAGCCACGACCGCAGGCCACTCGCTTCCGTTCTGGCTGCCAACTCGATCTCCACCATGGGGAGTTCACTTACCCTGATCGGGGTCCCGTGGTTCGTCCTGGAGACCACGGGCAGCGCGGGCCGGGCCGGTGTCGTCGCCTTCTGCGCGACACTGCCGATCGTCGTCTCCGCGCTGATCGGCGGCCCCATCATCGACCGGATCGGCCGGCGCCGGGTCTCCGTCGCCTCCGACCTGGTGTGCGGCGTCGCGGTCGCCGCCATCCCGATGCTGCACTACGCAAACGCCCTCGCCTTCTGGATGCTGTGCGCACTGATGGCGGTCAGCGGGCTCCTGCACACGCCCGGCAATACGGCCCGCTACGTCCTCGTGCCGGATCTCGCCGAGTACGCCGGCACCACCCTCGCCCGCGCAGCCAGCCTCTTCGACGCCGTCTCACGCGGCGCCCGGATGGTCGGGGCGGCGCTGGCCGGCGTACTGATCGCCCTGGTCGGCGCGGAGACCGTTCTGTTCCTGGACGCCGCGACGTTCCTGACATCCGCGCTGCTGATCGCCTTCGGCATACGGGGGCTGCGCGCGGCGGAGCCCCGCAAGGCCGCGGCGCCGGTCTCGCTGCGGGCATACCGTAGCGAACTGCGCGAGGGATACACCTACTTGCTCAGCAACCGGCTGCTGCTCGCGGTCGTGGTGATGGTCCTCTTCATGAACGGCACCGATCAGGGCTGGAACGCCGTCCTGCTGCCGGTGCACGCCTCCACCGAGCTGGGCGGGGCCAGGGACATCGGGCTGCTCACCGCGCTGTTCGGCGCGGGCGGGCTGACCGGGGCGCTGCTGTACGGGGCGTTCGGGCACCGCTACTCGCGACGGGCCGTGTTCACCGTGTGCGTGGTGCTGTGCGGCGCGCCCCGGTACGCGGTCGCGGCGCTGACCGGGACGACGCTGCCGCTCGCCGTGACCATGGCGTTGAGCGGGCTCGCGGGCGGGGTGCTGAACCCGGTCCTGACGACGGTGATCTACGGAAGCGTGCCCGATGAACTGCGCAGCCGGGTCTCCGGGGTCCTCACTGCGGGCGGCGAACTGGCCATGCCGGTGGGCGGTCTCGCGGCGGGCCTGCTGGTGGAGAGCGCGGGCGTGCGGGGTGCGCTGCTGGCGATGGGCGGGGTGTACCTGCTGGCGACGCTGAGCCCGCTGGTGTTCCCGGCCTGGCGCACGATGGACGGGGCGGGGCCCGAGCCCGAGGCCAAGCCCGGGGGCACGGCGGCGGAGGCTGCCGTACCGTCCCCGGCAGCCTGGATCAGCAGCTCGGGACCTTGCGTCCGTGCTCCAGTGCCTGGAGCGAGGACACCGCGCCCTTCAGGGTCGTGACCGGGATCAGCCGGAGCCCCTTGGGCAGCTCCGCGCCCGCCTCCCTGCACTCGGCCTTCGGGACGAGGAAGACGGTCGCACCGTCACGGCGCGCGGCCTGCGTCTTCAGCGACACACCGCCGACCGCCCCGACCTCGCCGTTCGCCTGGATCGTGCCGGTTCCCGCGACGGTGCGACCACCGGTGAGATCGCCTCCGGAGCCGTCGCCGTCGAGCTTGTCGACGATGCCGAGAGCGAAGAACAGGCCCGCGCTGGGGCCGCCCACGTCGGCAAGGTGCAGGGTGATGTCGACCGAGCCCTTGGGCTTGCCGAGGTAGTTGAGGGCCGCGTCGACGGCGGAGTTCTGCGACTTCCGCATGTCTTCGAGGTTGTGCTTCTCGATCTCCTTCTCGGAGCCGCCGGTCGGGTAGACGGACTCGCGGGGCAGGACCGCCCGGTCCGTACGGAACCAGCCGTCGATCACATCGCCGACGCCGACGTCGGCGGTCGGCCCGGTCGCGACGATCGTCGTCATCCGCAGCTCGCCCTTGGTGGGGCGGGTGGGCGCGCCCTTGATGCTGATCACGGGGGTGCCGTGGTCCTTCCCGAGCACGTTCGCGGTCGTGCCGGGCTGCGCCAGCGTGAACGGAAGCGGCGCGAAAGCGGCCACGCCGAACAGGGCGAGGACGGGCAGGGCGCACAGGGCGAGGGTGCGGGGGCGCGAGTGACGAGTGAGCACCCGCCCAATCTAACCGCCGCAGCGGGGTGCGCGGGCCGGGTGGTGGGGCGTCCCGGTCCTGCCCGGGCTGCCCGCGCTCCGCGAGCGGCCGGAGTCGCCCGCCGGCCGCTTTGTCCTCAACCGCCGGACGGGCTCGAATTGCCCGCCCGGCCACCACACGCGACAGGCCCGGTGTGCCCGACCAACCGTTTCGTCCTCAACCGCCGGACGGGCTCGAATTGCCCGCCCGGCCACCACACGCGACAGGCCCGGTGCGCCGGGTCGGCCACGGTGAATGCAACCGCCCGGCTCCCACCGTTCGCCCTACCTCAGTGCGTCCGCGACCTCGCGGGCCGCGTCCACGACGCGGGGGCCGACGCGTTCGGGTACGGAGTCGGCGAGCATCACCACGCCGACGCTGCCCTCGACGCCCGTCACCCCGACCAGCGCGGCCGCCGCCCCGCTCGCCCCGGCTTCCAGTTCGCCGTGGGTGAGGGTGAAGGCGGTCTCGCCCACCGGCTTCTGGCGGGCGGCGAGGATCGCCCGGCCCGCGGCGCCCCGGTCCAGCGGGTGGCGGAAGCCGGCCCGGTAGGCCACGTGGTAGTCGGTCCAGGTCGGCTCGACGACCGCGACGGCAAGTGCATCGCTGCCGTCGACCAGCGTGAGGTGGGCGGTGGCCCCTATGTCCTCCGCGAGGGACCGCAGTGCGGGCAGCGCGGCTTCCCGTACGAGCGGATGGACCTGACGGCCCAGGCGCAGCACACCCAGGCCCACCCTGGCCCGGCCGCCCAGATCGCGGCGTACCAGGGCGTGCTGTTCCAGGGTGGCGAGCAGACGGTAGACCACTGTTCGGTTGACGCCGAGTTTGTTGGACAACTCGGTGACGGTCAGGCCGTGGTCGGTGTCGGCAAGCAGTTTGAGGACCCGTAGTCCCCGGTCGAGCGTCTGGGAGGTCTCCGCGGTCACGACGCCCTCTCCTCCGTGGTGAACGGCGGCGGCTGGTTCCCATGGAATGTGCGCCGCCGGTCCCAGCGGCGACGCACGGAGAGGCCGCCGGCCTGGCCAAGGCACCGGCTGCGCTCCGCGGCGGCATTGCCACGGGGCGTTCATTTTTTGGGACAGTAGCGAGCCAGTCCGCTCAGCGGAAGACCTCGTCCAGAATCCGGGCGTCAGCGGAAGTGGAGTTGCGGTGAAGAAGCATAAGCGCCGGTCAGTGGGGCGCCGGCCGAAACCTGCACGTCTACGCGCGTCCAGGTCGGCCGACGGCTTTGCAACACTCCGCACACCGGACGTGAAAGGTCGTTAGCTCACCGTGAACGACTGCTGCACAATTTTTCCGTTCACGAGCACCTCGCAGGCCCTGATCGCCCTCGTCGCGGGGTCGCGGACGGTGAAGTTCAGGGCGAAAGTGCCGTCGAGTCCGATGACCCGGGTGACGTACGAGTCCGAGGTCTGCTTCCCTTCGGCGGTGCGGCCGGTCACCGACACCGTGGCGACAGGGGCGAAGCCCCGGCCGGCCACCTGGACCACCGTGCCGACGGGCCCCTCGGGCGGCGACAGCGCGAAGGCCGGCCCGGCGGGGGCGGTCCCGTCCTGGACGGTGAACGCCGCGGTCTCGGTGTGCGGGTTGACGAGGACCTCCCGCACCCGGATCGCGACGGTGTCGGCGGCGTTGACGGTGAAGGTCTGCGAGAACGCCCCGTCCAGCCCGACCACCTTGGTCTTCACCGGGTCGGACGTCTGCGATCCGTCGGCCCGCAACCCGACGATGGACACCGTGGCCACCTTCGCGAAGCCCTGGCCGAGGACGGTGACGGCGGTGCCCTTCGGGCCGGCCGACGGGGTGAGGACGACGAAGGTCGGGGCGACGGTCAGCGGGGTGAGGGCCTGCGCTCCCCCGGCGGTGACCTGGAGCGCGTACACGGCGCGCGGGGTGGATCCGGCCACGGTGACCGTACCGGCGAGCGTTCCGTCGGCGCCGATCCGGAGCGTGGAGCCGCTGATCCGGGCGCTGTCGCAGGCGCTGCCGTCGGCGGCGCAGAGCGCGGCGGCGGGCGTGGCGCCGGTCGGCCAGTCGCCGCCGGAGACGTTGATCGTTGCGCCGGGTTTGACCTTCGCGGCGCCCGCGGAGAGCGTCGCGGAGGCATCGGTCACGGTGAACGGCGTGGTCAGTACGGTGGCCGGGTCGTTGCCCTCGTCGACCTGGATCGAGGCGATGGCCGGGTCGGAGACGGTGAAGTCGGCGCTGAACGTGCCGTCGGGGCTGCTCTTCACGTAGACGGCGGTGTCGTCGAGCGTCGCCCCGCTCGCGTCCAGGCCGACAGTGTTGATCCACCGGTCCTGGAAGTAGTTGCTGCCGGTGACCTTGATGACGCTGCCCAGCGGGGCACCCGAGCGGGAGAGCGCGATGGTCCGCGGGCCGCCGGGGACGTACGCCTTGACGGTCAGGGGTGCGGTCGCCTCCTTCGTACCGTCGCCGACCTTCACCAGGTACGAGCCGTCGGGCACCGTGCCCGCGGCGGCGAGCACCGCGTTTCCGGTCAGTTCGCCCGAGCCGCTGATCGCGAGGGTGCCGGAGACGAACTTGCCGGTGTCGCAGCCCCCGCCGTCCGCCGCGCACAGGGACGGTACGGGGGTGGCGCCTGCGGTCCACAGGCTGCCGGACAGGGCGACCGCGGTGGACGGCCGGACGGCGGTGGTCGGCGCGGTCAGGGTGGCGGGCAGGCCGGCGGTGCCCTCGGCGTCCACGGTGCCGATGGAGCCGCCGCCGCTGACCACGTCGCACGGGGTCTCGTAGGTGGAGCCGAGCACCTTCGTACGTGTCAGATTGCGCACCGGGGTGAAGGAGATCGGTCCGCTCGCGTCGGCGGGGATGAGGAAGTCCCCTTCGTACGGCGGGATTTCGATGGGTTTCCCGGACGGGATGTCGAGGTTGATCTGGGGTCCGGTGACGGTGACCGTGCCGGTCGCGCCGCCCGACATGGCGAAGTCGATGCTGGGGGTGGTGGGCACGTCGCTCAGGCTGAGTCCGCTGGTGGCGGGCGACGGGCCGAGGGTGACCTTGGCGTGGACCTTGCCGCCCGGGTCGACGACGGCCGGCGAGAGGTCGACGCTCATCTGCTGCGGACCGGTGGCCTCGCCCTGACCGGCCGGCAGGGTGCAGTGGACGGTCGGGGTGACCGTGCCGGCGTGGGCGGCGGGGGCGAGTGCGACGGTGGTGCCGGTCCAGACGAGCACGGCTCCGGTGGTGAGGGCGACGGCCCGGCGTAACACCGCACCCGGCCTTTCCGTTCTTCTCGATCTCGGCAGTAATGACATGCGGCTCCTCCGTGATTACGGGAAATCTCCTGCTACGGGAGATCTCCGAATTCGACATGGGCGACGCCCGCCTGCTCCTTGCGAAACGGAGCGGGCGGGCGTCTCCGGGTACGTGCCTTTCCTTCCTTTCCCTGGCGGCTCTCGGATCCCTGGCAGCGCTCAGAGAAGGGTGAGCGTCAGGGTGGCGCTGTAATCTCCGGGTCGGGTGGTTCCCGGCACCGTCAGTACGAGATCGGCGTCGGCGTCGAACCGGCCGCCGGTGAACGGGCGGGAGCCGTCCGGGTTCATCCGGCAGAGACTCGCGGCCTCGCTCCCGAGCGCGGCGGGCGATCCGGCCACCGGCACGCCCACGCTCCCGTTCTGCGCCGCGCACTTGGGCGTCCATCGGACGGCGCCCGCCGGGATGGTGTCCCCGCCGGCGCTGGTGAATCCGGTGAGGGTGGCGGTCAGGGACCAGCCGCTGTTGACGCCGCGGGCGTCCTCCACCTCGACCCGGTTGAGCCGGGCGCGCTGCACCCCGCTGCCGGTGCCCAGGACCGTCGTACCGAAGTCCACGGTGTCGCCGTCCTGGACCATGGACAGCGTCCCGGCCCGGACCGAGGTGTTCAGCTTCTGGTCGGCGCTGCCGCCGCCCCCTCCCCCGTCCGTGGTGACGGTGAACGGGGTGGTCCGTACGGTGGCGGGGTCGTTGCCCTCGTCGGCCTGGACGGCGACGACGGCATCGGAGATCACGGTGAACTCGACGGCGAACGTGCCGTCCGAGGCGCTCTTGACGTACACCGCGCTGTCGTCGAGCCCGGTGCCCGTCGCGTCGAGGCCGATGACATTGATCCAGCGGTCCGGGTTGTAGTTCTTTCCGCTGACCGTGATCACACTGCCGACGGGTCCGCTGCTCCGCGAGAGCGAGATCTCGCGGTCGCCGGCCGCGACGGCCTTGACGGTGAGGGGAGCGGTGGCTTCCTTCGTGCCGTCGTTGACCTTCACCTCGTACGCACCGTCCGGCACCGCCCCGGCCTCCGCGAGGGTGGCCATGCCGTGCAGCGTTCCGTAGCTGTCGATGGTGAGGGTGTGGCTCCCGAACTTCAGCGGGTCGCAGCCACCGCCGCCCTTCGCGCAGAGCGCGGGTACGGGGGTGCCGCCCGGCGTCCAGCCCGAACCACCCAGTGCGACGGGGGTGTTGGGGCGTACGGGGTCGGCGGGGGCGGTCAGGGTGGCGGGCTCGGAGCCGGTGCCCTCCGCCGTGACGGTGCCGATGGAGCCACCTCCGTCGACCACGTCGCAGGGCGTCTCGAAGACCGAGCCGAGCACCTTGGTCTGCGTCAGCGTACGAACCGGGGCGAAGGAGATCTCCCCCGAGGCGTCTGCGGGGACCAGGAAGTCACCTTCGTACGGCGGGAGTTCGATGGGCGTCCCGGACGGGATGTCCATCGTGAACTCGGCGCCCCGCACGGTGACGGTGCCGGTGGCCCCGCCCGACATCGCGAGGTCGAGGCTGGGGATGGTCGGCACGTCTTCCAGCGGCAGACCACTGGTGGCGGGGGACGGGCCGAGGGTGACCTTGGCGTGCACCTTGCCGCCCGGAGCGACGACCGCGGGCGACAGCTCGACGGTCATCTCCTGCGGGCCGGTTGCCTCGCCCTGACCGGCGGGCAGCGTGCAGTGGACGGTCGGGGTGACCGTACCGGCGGCCTGCGGCCCGGCCGGCCCGGCTGCCTGGGCGGTGGCCCCGACGCAGCTCAGGGACAGTACGAAGCAGGCAGCGAGCAGACCGGTCACGCCAGGTCTTCGTCGTCGAATCACCAGACACCCCTCCATGGCCCATTGATTTGCGCACATTGAGGAGGTCGCACGTAGAGAAGTCAAGAGAGAATTGACTGATCATTACCCGGGGAGTGATCGTTGTCCGAAATCCCCGAAAAGCATTTCCGCAGGCACTTTCCACGCACCTGTTGACATCTATTGACATCTCTGAAGATCACAGTTTCACTGCACCCGACATGCCGGGCCCGGCACGCAGATCCGTAAGAAGATCGCACACGGCGATTTCTTCGAATCCGCGGAATTCAACCGGAAGGAGTTCCTCCTGTCATGTCGATCATTTCCGTACGGCCGTCGAAAGCGCGGCCGTCGAACCGAAGACGCGTCCGCGTCCCGCTCGTGCTCGCCGCGGCCTGTTCCGCGGCCGCCGCGCTCGCCCTGGCGCCGACGGCCCAGGCGGTGACCCCGCTCACCGCGACGGCCACGTACAACTGCGGGGCCTGGGGCAGCGGTCTCGCGACCCTGACCGCCGCCGACTCGGGTACGGCCAAGACCATCAAGGTCACGTCCACGGCGATCACGATGCCGGCGGGCACCAGCGCCGACCCGAACAGCATCACGACGACGCTCAAGCTCACCAAGACCTCGGGCGGCGTCACCAGCCAGGTGCAGTTCTCCGGGAAGACCAACCCCGGCATGAGCGGCGGCAGCCCGATCACCCTGGGCCCGCTGAAGCTCACCTCCGGCACCCTGACGGCGGGTGACCGCACCGATTCCGTGGTGCTGCCCACTCCCCCGAGCGCCACCAACTGGTCACTGCAGATCGTGGCGTCGTCCCCGACGTCGGCCACGGTTCCGTGCGTGGCCACGACCAACCAGTCCGCACCGTTCACCTGGTAGCCGTACGTCCGGTAGCCGTACGTACGACATCCACGCACCTGGCAACGACACCCGACCCGCACCCGGTAACCGAGCCCGAGCCGCACCTGATCAGCGCCTGATCCGCACCTGATCCGCATCAACAACGCCGGCCCGGGGCGAGGACCACTGCCCCCGCCCCGGGCCGACACTTCACGAGAGCGTCCTCACGTCATACGCGTGGCCCACTCCTGAACCTTCTGGATCCGCTGCTGGATCTGCCCGGCCGTCGCCTCCGCGCTCGGCGGCCCGCCGCACACCCGGCGCAGCTCGGTGTGGATCACCCCGTGCGGTTTGCCGCTCTGGTGCGTGTACGCCGACACCATCGTGTTGAGCTGCTTGCGCAGCCCCAGCAGCTGCTTGTGCGTGACCACGGGCCGCGCCTCGGCCGGCTTCTCCAGCAGGTCGGCCTCCCCGGCCGGCTTCTGGCGGCTGTGCGCGATCTGCCGGGTCTGCCGCTTCTGGAGCAGCAGCTGCACCTGGTCGGGTTCGAGCAGTCCGGGAATCCCCAGGTAGTCCTGCTCCTCCTCGCTCCCGGGGTGGGCCTGCATGCCGAATTCGGCACCGTCGTAGAGCACCCGGTCGAAGACCGCGTCGGATTCGAGGGCCTCGAAGGGCAGTTGCTCCTCGGTCTCCTCGTCCTCCAGCTTCTCGGCGTCGGCGAGGAGCTTGTCCTCCTCCGCGAACGGGTTCTCCTCGTCGCTGCCCTTCTTGGGCTTGTCGAGGACGTGGTCCCGTTCGACCTCCATCTCGTTGGCGAAGTCGAGCAGCATCGGGATGGTCGGCACGAAGACCGAGGCCGTCTCGCCGCGCCTGCGCGAGCGCACGAAACGTCCGACGGCCTGCGCGAAGAAGAGCGGCGTGGAGATGGTGGTGGCGTACACGCCCACGGCGAGGCGCGGCACGTCGACGCCTTCCGACACCATGCGGACGGCGACCATCCAGCGCGATCCGTCCTCGCTGAACTTGTCGATCCTCTTCGACGCGGCCTTCTCGTCGGAGAGGACCACGGTGGCCTTCTCGCCCGTGACCTTCTTCAGGATCTTGGCGTACTCGCGCGCCGATTCCTGGTCGGTGGCGATGACGAGCCCGCCCGCGTCCGGGATGCCCTTGCGGACCTCGGTCAGCCGCTTGTCGGCGGCGCTGAGCACATTGGGGATCCAGTCCCCGGTGGGCGACAGGGCGGTGCGCCACGCCTGCCCGATGGCGTCCTTGGTCATCGGCTCGCCGAGCCGGGCCGCGATCTCGTCCCCGGCCTTGGTGCGCCAGCGCATGTTGCCGCTGTAACTGAGGAAGATCACGGGCCGGACGACGCCGTCGGCGAGCGCGTTGCCGTAGCCGTAGGTGTAGTCGGCGGAGGAGCGCCGGATGCCGTCGTTGCCCTCCTCGTACACGACGAAGGGGATCGGGTTGGTGTCGGACCGGAACGGCGTACCGGTGAGCGCGAGCCGCCGGGTGGCCGGGTCGAACGCCTCCTGGCAGGCCTCGCCCCAGGACTTCGAGTCACCGGCGTGGTGGATCTCGTCGAGGATCACGAGGGTCTTGCGCTGCTCGCACCGGTTGCGGTGCAGCATCGGCCGGACGCCGACACCCGCGTAGGTGACCGCGACGCCGTCGTACTCCCTGCTCAGCGGACCGGCGCTGTACTCGGGGTCGAGCTTGATCCCTATCCGGGCCGCTGCCTCGGCCCACTGCTTCTTCAGATGCTCGGTCGGCGCGACGACGGTGACCTGCTGCACCACGTGGTGGTGCAGCAGCCATGACGCGAGGGTCAGCGCGAAGGTGGTCTTCCCCGCGCCGGGGGTGGCGACCGCGAGGAAGTCGCGCGGCTGCTCCTGGATGTACTTCTCCATGGCGCCCTGCTGCCAGGCTCGCAGCTTGCCGGCCGTGCCCCAGGGGGCGCGGCCGGGGAAGGCGGGTGAGAGGTGGTGGGAGGCGGTAGTAGTCACGGTCTCCGGTTCGGGTCTCTCGGGTACGTGGTGGGGTGTCCGTAGGACAACCGGGCCACCCTACCGGCGCCCCGCACCGAACCTCGTACGAACAGACCGAGGGGCCGCGCGGGTGCGACTCAGGTCACACGCCCGCGTGCGGGGCACGCAGGCGCTGGGCGATCCATCTGAGCGGGGCCACCTGGGTACCGGTCAACGCTCCCGCACCCGGGCCGCCACCCACGCCCCCACCAGCGCCACCCCCGCCATCGGCAGGAAGACCACCGCGAACGCTCCCGGATGAGACCCCGAGGCCCCCGCCGCCTCCGCCGCCCCGTGCACGGCCCCCACGGCCCCGCCGCCGAGCGCGGCGAAGGCCGCCCCGCCCGCGGCCAGCAGCAGGACGTTCGACAGCCCGTCGGAGATCTGGAGTGCGGCAGAGTTCGCCCCCGCCTCCTCCGGCGCCGACAGCTTCAGCAGCAGCACGCTCGTCGAGGCGATCACCATGCCCATGCCGAAGCACCCGAAGGCCCAGGCCACGGCGACGGTCCAGACCGGCACCGAGTCGATCAGTACGGACGGCGCGGCCGCGATCGCCGCGGCGACCAGCACCATGCCGCCCACCATCAGACGCTCCCGGTACGGTTCGAGGCGCGGCCGGGACTGTACGTACGAGCCGAGTGCCCAGGTCCCGCCCCCGGCCGCGAGCGAGAGCCCGGCCAGCGTGGGGCTCAGCCCGCGCTGGGTCACCAGCATCAGCGGTACGAACGACTCGGCGGCGATGAACGACCCGGCCGCGACCCCGCGCAGCAGCACCACCGAGGGCAGCCCGCGCGCCGCCCGGCCCGTGCCCGGGGGCAGCAGTCCGCGCACGGCGGGGACGAGCAGACCGAACCCGACGACCGCCGGAAGCAGCGCCAACCAGTTCCGCTCCTGCCCGGCGTACTGGAGCAGCCCCGCCCCCAGCGAGATCCCGAGCGCGAGAAGGATGCGACGCCGGTCGTACGGCTCGACGGGTGCCGCGGGATCGGCCGGCCCCGAGGCGCGGCGCCGGATCGCGGGCAGCGCGAGCGCCAGCGGGAACACCACGAGGACGGGGATGCCGATGAAGACCCACCGCCACCCCAGGTGCTCGGTCACGCTCCCGGCGGCGAGCGGCCCGACGACGGACGGGATCACCCAGCTCGCGGCGAACGCGGCCATGATCGACGGCCGCAGATGCTCCGGATAGGCCCGGCTGATCACCACGTACAGCGCCACGATCACCAGCCCGCCGCCGAGTCCCTGAACGGCCCGCCCGGCGATGAACATCCACATGCTGCCCGCCGTGCCGGACAGCAGCAGCCCGGCCCCGAACGCGCTGATCCCGGTGGCCAGCGGCCCCAGCGGCCCGCGCCGGTCCGCCCACTGCCCGGACAGGACCATGGCGAACAGGCTGGTGGTGAAGTACGCGGAGAACGCGAACGCGTAGAGCGGGATGCCGTGCAGCTCACGGGCGGCGACCGGCATCGCGGTCCCCACGGCCGTCGCCTCGAAGGCGATCAGGAACACGACGGAGACGATGCCGATACTGAGCGCCCTGTAGGTCCGCCCGAGCACCCCGCCGGACGCGGCACCCGGGACGGGCAACGCCGCGTCGGCATTGATGCCGGTATTGATCCCGGTGTCGGCGTCGGCGTCTCTAGGTTCCAGGGCACTCATGAGCCCAAGAGTAAGGGGCAAGATCTCAGTTGAGCCCTGTCGCGAGACGGTCCGCCGCTCGTCCGTTGGTCGTAGGACCGCGGAGCCGATCGTGAACGGAACATGGCAGTCGCATTGCGGCCCGGCTCGCGCTCTTGAGCAGCGCGGACACCCGCCCCTACGGTCGAACCACAACGAGGAACACACGGCCGTGTGCCCGAGTGGTTCAGGGGCTCGACTGCAACTCGAGTTACACCGGTTCGAATCCGGTCACGGCCTCGCCGACGAAGCCGCCCGCCCCGGGGAAGTTCCGGGGCGGGCGGCATTCCCGGGTCCAGGGCGCGCGCTACATCGGGGCCCGGAGTGGTCAGTCGCTACTGGCCCGTCCGATCCTCCTCACGGGCCCTTTCGGTTGCTCAGGCGAAATCAGTTGGCGGGCCTGCCGAACCAGCGGGAGAGGTGGTCGTCCAGGTCCTGCTGATCGTCGCCGATCCAGGCGACGTGGCCGTCGGGGCGTAGCAGGACGCACGGAACATCCAGTACCGCAGTGGGATCCGCGAGGTAATCGACCCGGTCTGACCAGCCGCCGACGGTCAGGCGTTCGGTGCGGTCCAGCAGCAGGCCGCGGCCGCGATGCAGCAGACCGTAGAGGCGGCCCTGTTTCACGTCGATGTCGCGCAGGCGGCGGCCGAGCAGGTCGGGGCCTTCGCCGAAGTCGTAGCGGATGCTGATCGCGGTGATCTTCTCGATCAGATAGCGGTTCACCTCGTCGAAGTCCATCAGTTCGGTGAGCAGCCTGCGCACGGCCTGCGGGCCCGGTTCGGTGGACAGCAGTTCCATCTGGGCGCGGGTGTTGTCCAGCACGTCCTCGGCGACCGGATGACGTTCGGCCTGGTAGGTGTCCAGCAGTGTTTCCGGCGCCCAGCCGCGGATCTGTGCGGCCAGTTTCCAGCCGAGGTTGAATGCGTCCTGAACGCCCAGATTGAGGCCCTGTCCGCCGGTGGGTGGATGGATGTGTGCCGCATCGCCGGCCAGCAGCACCCGCCCGACCCGATAACGTTCGGCCAGCCGGGTGGCATCCCCGAAGCGGGACAACCAGCGCGGGGAGTGCACACCGAAATCGGTTCCGGCGATGGCGCGCAGCTGTTGTTTGAAATCCTCGAGGGTGGGCGGTTCCGCGCGATCGCTGACTCCCGCGACGGGGACTACGACGCGATAGCCCCCTTCACCGAAGGGCCTGAGACTGAAAATCTTGTTGGTCTCGTGGATTTCGGTCACCTTGGCGGCGATCTCCTCCCGCGGCACACCCACTTCCATCTCGCCCATCAGCGTCTCGGTCCGCGAGGGCTCGCCGGGGAAGCCGACGCCGAGCAGTTTGCGCACCGTACTGCGCCCGCCGTCACAGCCGACGAGATAGCGCGAACGCAGCTGTTCGCCGTCGGCCAGCTCGACGGTCACACCCTCGTCGTCCTGCTCGAAATCGGCCACCGCACAACCGCGCCGGACCTGCGCACCCAGTTCGATCGCATGCTCTTCGAGCAGGTGAACGATGGCCGGCTGCGGGATGCCCAGCAGATAGGCGTGCGCGGAATCCAGGCCCTCGGGCGCGGGTTTGGTGATGGCGGCGAAGAATCCGCCGGCCGGACGCTGTCTTCCGTGTTCGAGAATGCGATCCAGCAGTCCGCGCATCGCCATCAGCTCGATACTGCGAATATGCAGACCGACTATGCGGACGAACGACACGGGCTCGGTTTCTTTCTCCAGAACGAGCACCCGCACATCGTGCAGCCGCAGTTCGGCGGCCAGCATCGCGCCGGTCGGCCCGCACCCGGCAATGATCACGTCGAACATGAGGGGCGCGCGATCGGCGCCGGAGGCCCACGACCGGGGTCCGCGGACGTCGCCCACGGTGAAGTCGCGCTCGACCGTATCGTTCGACGACGGCTCGGCAGTGAACTGTGGAGAGTGCATGGATGTTGCCTTTCGGGAGTGCCTTGTTGGCGAGGCGCTCCCGGCGACACCTACGTCAATCGCCCGACCGTGACGGGAAGGGGGAGCACCCACATCGATACAGCGTTCATGGGTCTCACCTCCTCGGGCAGTGTCGCGGTCCACTGCAAGCTACAAGCCCGAGCACCACCCGTCCAATCCTTTCCCAGCCACCTGATCGCGATGTCCACCGCCTGGAATCTGCACCGGGGCCCATACGAAAGGCGACCACCCTGCGCGCGGCGCGGGCAGTCGCCTTCTCTCGTACGGTCCGGAGATCAGGAGGCGGTCGTCGGCTCTTCCTTGAACCCTTCCTTCATCATTTCCCGCAGGTGTGCCTCGTCCTCGTTGCTGAGCGAGGTCTGCACGAGCTGACCGCCGAACTTGACGATCTCGGGGACGACCTTGTCGCGGACGGACTTCTTGACGAGCACGAAGACAGCGGCGGCGCCGGGCCGGAGGTTGGTGCTGAGTTCCTTCATGAAGTTGTCGTTGACACCGGTGTCGACGGCGGACCCTCCGGCGGCGCCGGCCGCGGCGCCCACCGCGGCACCGAGGAACGGCACGAGGAAGAGCAGCCCGATGACGCTCCCCCACAGCGCGCCGCCCGCGGCACCGGTACCCACGTGGCTGACGGCCTGATGCAGCTTGATCTTGCCGTCCTTCTCACGCCGCTCGACGACGACGACATCCTCCAGCTCGACGAGGTGCTCGCGGTTCATGGACAGCAGCTTGTCCCGGACCTGGTTGGCGGTGGCGAGATCGTCGTAGGCGATGACGAACAGATTGCTCATGCGACTGACTCCTCCTCAAGGTGCCTTATCGCATCAACCATAGAGGAAGCGTTACTAAATAAGACATAAGGGCTACAGCATCGGCGCTGCGGTCGGTTCAGCTCTCCCCCACCCGCGCCCGGCCCAGCCCCGCGAGGACCGTGTCGACCGTCTGCTCCACGGCGCCCGGTCGTGTCCGGCCAGAGCCCGATCCGCGGCATCTCCTCCCGCAACACCCGGTCCAACGCCTCGACCGTCCACCCGGCCCCGATCCGCGCGCCGCCCGTCTCGTTGCGGCGCCTGACCGGCGTATGGCTGTCAACAGGGTTGCGTTCATTGGCGGTTCGCCGTCAAGACAGATAGCCGCCACGCTCGACAGGTATCAACTCCCGCCCCACGGGCCAGACTCACCGCGGCGCCCGGAACCACCCCTTCCCCCGGGTGTCCGAGGAGTGCGTCGTGATCAGACCTTCCGCAGGAGGAAGGGCCGCCCTGCTTGCCGCAGGGCTCTCCCTGGTGCTGCTCTCCGCAGGGCAGACCGCCGCCGCGCCCGATACCGCCCCAGACACCGCGTCCGCACCGGCCACCTTCACCGGGGCCCGGGGCGCGAGTACCACCGTCACCCTCATCACCGGTGACCGCGTCACCCTCACCGACCTCGGCGGCGGTCGGAAGACCGTCACCGTCGACCGGGCCGAGGGCGCCACGGGGGCCGTCCGCAACGAGACCGTGAACGGCAGGATCACCGTCATACCCGACGAGGCCCGTCCCTACCTGCAGTCCGGTGTCCTCGACCGGCGGCTCTTCGATGTCACCGGCCTCGTCGAGCAGGGCATCACCGGCGATCTGCCGCTGATCGTGACGCACGGCAAGGGTGCCCGCGCCGCCGTCGCCCCGCGCGGCACCAAGACCGTCCGGGCCCTGCCCAGCATCGGCGGCGCGGCCGTACGAGCCACCGAACCAGCCGCCTTATGGCGCGAGTTCACCGACTCCGCCCGCACCGGCGCCCGCTCGGCCGGTGCCATGAAGGTCTGGCTCGACGCCCGGGTCAAGGCCGCCATGGCCGACTCCAACGCCCAGATCGGCACCCCCAAGGCCTGGGAGGCCGGCCTCACCGGCAAGGGCGTCAAGGTCGCCGTACTCGACACCGGCGCCGACCTCTCCCACCCCGACCTCGACGGACGGGTCGCCGAGAGCCGGTCCTTCATCGAGGGCCAGGAGGTCGCCGACCGCAACGGTCACGGCACCCATGTCACCTCCACCGTCGGCGGCAGCGGCGCAGGCTCCGCGGGCAAGGAACAGGGCGTCGCCCCCGGCGCCACCCTCGCCGTCGGCAAGGTCCTCAACGACCAGGGCACCGGCACCGAGTCGCAGATCATCGCCGGCATGGAGTGGGCCGCCAAGGACATCGACGCGAAGATCGTCTCGATGAGCCTCGGCTCCAGCGAGGGCAGCGACGGCACGGACCCCATGGCCCAGGCGGTGAACACCCTCTCCGCCGAGACCGGCGCCCTCTTCGTCATCGCCGCCGGCAACTCCGGCGCCCCGGGATCCATCGGCTCACCCGGCGCCGCCGACTCCGCGCTCACCGTCGGCGCCGTCGACTCCGCCGACCGCGCCGCCTACTTCAGCAGCCAGGGCCCCCGCTACGGCGACCAGGCCCTCAAGCCCGACATCTCCGCCCCCGGCGTGGGCATTCTCGCCGCCCGCTCCCAGCTCGTCAGCGGCAGCGGCCTCTACGCCTCCAAGAGCGGTACGTCGATGGCGACCCCGCATGTCGCGGGCGTCGCAGCGCTCCTCGCCGAACAGCACCCCGACTGGACCGGCGCCCAGCTCAAGAACGCCCTCATGTCCAGCTCGAAGACGCTCACCGCCTCCTCGTACGCCCTCGGCGCGGGGCGGGTCGACGTAGCTGCCGCGATCTCCGCGAACGTCACTGCCACCGGCTCCGCCGACCTGGGCTTCTACTCCTGGCCGTACGAGTCGAACAAGCCCGTGACGAAGACCGTCACGTACACCAACTCCTCCGACGCGCCCGTCGAGCTGAACCTGGCCGTCGAGGGCATGCCGGAAGGCACCGCCGCCCTCGCCGACACCACCCTCACCGTCCCGGCCCACGGCACCGCGCAGACCACCGTGACCGGCGACGGCGCCAAGGCCCCCGTCGGCACCAGCTCCGGCCGCATCACCGCCACCTCCGGCGGCACGCCCGTCGCGCACACCGCGCTCGGCCTGGTCAAGGAGGAGGAGCGCTACAACCTCACCGTCCATGTCAAGGACCGCGACGGCGCCCCCACCCCCGCCTCGCTCGGGGTGCAGCACCTGGTAGCGGACGAAGACCCGTTCCCGGCAGCCGTAGGCGAGTCCGGCACCGTCCAACTGCGCCTGAAGCCCGGCACGTACACCGTCGACACCTTCCTCGACGTCCGCGGCTCGCACGGCAAGGACTCCCTCGGCCTCGGCTTCCTCACCGATCCGGAGATCGTCCTCGACCGCGACCGCGAGATCACCCTCGACGGGCGCCGGCTGCGTGAGATACGCGCCGAGGTCAACAAGCGCACCGAGACCCGGCAGCTCCTGATGGAGTTCGACCGCAAGGCCAACGGGGCCTCCTTCGGCGGCGCCGTCCTGGTCCCCGCGAAGTACGACTCGGTCTTCGCCGCGCCCACCACCAAGCCTGCCACCGGCACCTTCGAGTACCGGACGGTCTGGCGGCTCGGCAAGCCGATGCTCGAGGTCGCCGCGGGCAGCGTCCGGCTCTCCGACGTCACCCCGCAGCGCGGCGCCACCTTCCTCGACGGCCGTCACCGTCTCGGCGTCGTCGACGCGGGCACCGGCACCGCCGCGGAGTACGCCGGCAAGGACGTCACCGGCAAGGCGGTCCTGGTCCGCCGCACCGAGGGTGCCGACCCCACGCAGCTCGCCCAGACCGCGCAGGACGCGGGCGCCGAGGCCCTGTTCGTCACCGACGACCAGCCCGGCCGGCTGATGGCGTGGTTCGGCACCGCCGACCACGAGGACCGGCCGCTCGCCGTGGCCACCGTGAACGCGGCCGACGCCGCCGCGATCGCGGCCGCCGCGGCCGGCGGGAAGACGCTCGACCTGACGGGCACCCGCTTCACCCCGTACACCTACGACCTCTCCGAGGGGCACCCCGGAGCCATCGGCACGGACCTCGTCTTCCGGCCCGGCAAGGACGAACTCGCCACGATCCACTCGAAGTTCCACATGCCGACGGCCAAGAAGGAGCTCGGCGGCGAGTTCCGTTTCTCGATCACCGACACCTTCCGGTACGGCTTCGGCTTCAAGGAGTTGATCGTCTTCCCGACCGAGCGCACCGAGTACGTCTCCACCGGCACCGGCCAGCGCTGGCACGAGTCCGTCGACCTGGGGGAGCGGTCGCTCGAGGAGCGCGGCGGCACCCCGTCCTACCGGGGCGGCAGCAAGGTCGACCTGGAGTGGTTCAAACCGGTCTGGCACCCGTGGCTCGGCACCGGCCTCGGCTGGGGTCAGGAGCGCAACGCAAACTACCTGACCTTCAACACGCCCGGCTGGGGCGACTCCGGACCGGACCACACCGGCTTCGGCGACGTGTACAACGACCCGACGATGACCCAGTACACCGAGGTGTACGTGAACGGCGAACAGGTCTCCCGCAGGAAGAGTTCCGGCGGCTACGTCGTGAACGCCCCCGCGCAGGAGGCCACCTACAAGGTCGTCACCGACACCACGCTCGACCCGGCCCGCTGGCGGCTCGCCACCAAGGGCCACTCGGAGTGGACCTTCCGCTCCAAGGAGACCCCGGCCGACCGGTACACCTTCCTGCCGCTGATCAACCTCGGCTTCGACCTCGACACCGACCTCGTCGGCGACGTCCGGGGCGGCAGCCGGGTGCCCGTACGGATCTACGCCGAGTACGTGAAGGGCGCGCCGGACACCGGCGTCCTCGGCGGCGGCTCCCTGGAGGTCTCCTACGACGAGGGGGCGACCTGGACGAACGTCACGCTGAGCTCGTCGGGCGGCGCCTCCTGGAACGGTGAGCTGCGCGTCCCGAGCGGCGCGAAGTCCGTCTCGCTGCGTGCGGGCGCGAGCGACGACCAGGGCGGCTCGGTGAAGCAGGAGCTCATCCACGCGGTGGGCGTGCGCTGACCACCCCGCATACGACGCACGGTTCGACCAGGTCCTGGGGCACGGCCGGAGCTGTCCGGCCGTCCCCGGGACCTGGTCCGCCGACCATCCGGCGCCGTGCACGGACTTGGCCGGCCGGGTCCCCGCCGGGCTGCTCTGCGGACTTCCCGTAGAGCAGATGGAACTGGACACGGATCTCTTCGTGATTCGGTTCCTCGTCCGGATGGATCCGGCACAGGTCCTCCGGTGCCATGCTCGGGTTCTCGCTCAGCGGGGATAAGTTGCCGATCACCTGCTGGGCCGCACTCGCTGTCGTCGAGTCCTTCCCGGTCGGCTCGAACTTCTCCGATCCAGAGATCAACTGCAGCGCCTTCGTGGCATCCGCGGACACAGCACCGCCGCAGAGCCCCGCCGCCGCGACGGACTTCTTCTTTACGGCCGGCCCGGATTCTTCGCTGCAACCGACGAAACCCGCCATCACCACCGACATGAACGCCACCCCGCAAGCCGAGCGCCCCGAACCTACAAGGCGCGGAGCTCGGTTGCGCCCCGATCCGGGACGTCCCCTCCGGCGGCACCCGGTCCAACGCCTCGCCGTCCAGCAGGCCCCGTAACCGCTCTTGCCGGCCGCCGGGCGCCCGGCGCTTCGGCCCGACCGCCCGCGAGCAGTACGTGGGCATCCCCGCACCGGACGGCAACACGTACCCGCTCAGCCGGCGGTGCAGGGCGCCGCAGGAAGGGGACTTCGTGGACGTGGAGCTTGCTGTACCGCTTGTCCCCGCCGCTGCGGTCGAACCACAACGAGGAACACACGGTCGTGTGCCCGAGTGGTTCAGGAGTTCAACTGCAACTCGAGTTGCACCAGCTCGAATCCGGTAACGACCTCCAGCCGAAGCCGCCCGCCCCAGGGAGATTCCGGGGCGGGCGGTTTGCTCCGGTCCGGGGCGCGGGCCGCAGTGTCCCCGACAGCGTCCTACACCGTGAACCCCGCCTTGCGCTGCACGCCATCGCTGGTGCCCCAGCCCTGCCACCGACGCAAGCGCGGCCGGCGGTCCAGCCCGTCTCAGGTCCGGGGCTTCAGCACAGGCTTCTCGGGCAGCCCGCCGTTGTTCTCGCACTGCAGCTTCTTTGCCACGGCAAGGGACGCAGCATGCATAATCGTGAGATTGGCCGCCAGGTGCTCGGGCGTGTTCTGCGCGGTGGCCTCCGGGTGGTAGAAGTGGCCGTTGACACGCAGCGGGCGTTCCTTCGACCCCTCCAATTGGGGGCTCACACACTCGAAGTAGAGGGAGGAACCCCGGGGAACCGCGTAGGACAGCTTTCCCATCGTGTAATACCGTCCACGGCCTGGATCGCCGCTGACCTCCAGGTCCTCCGGCGCGTACATGTCGAAGTTGATCCTCGATTTGTCCGCCGGCGCGCCTCTCTTCGGATACAGCACGCACAGCTCACCCCCCACAGCCCAGCGGTGCCCCGATTCGTAACCGGCCTTGAGCCCCTCAACGACCCGGTCCATATTCTTCGGACTGGTCCAGCTGAACGACGTCGCCCCCGTGACGGACTCGATCGTCTTCGCAAGAGGGCCTTTGAACAGGCCGTCACACACCTCGGCCGCACCGACGTACCGCGGAGGCTCCTTCTCCTCACCACACCCAGTCGCACTGGCACCGACAGCCATCACCAAGCCGGTGATGCACCATGCCCGCCTCAACTGCCCCGCTCCCATACGCCTCACCTTCGCACCCCGTCCTGCACCATGCCCCGCGTCAGTCCCCGGTCTCGGGATCACTGCCCTGCTGCTGCGCACGGTCGTTCCCGACCCCGTATCCGACCAGCATCGACTCCCTCAGATCCTCACGGAATTTTTTGTCGGCATCAGAATCAGTCGTATGCCGATCCAAGAAGTTCTCCATGGGCGACTCAGCCATGGACTCGCCACCCTTGTACACCTTGGTCTTCTCGTCCCGGGTGAGTTGCTCCATCTTTTCCTTGTGCTCATCCACAGAATTGTCGGACAGATCCCCGATGAACTGGCCAACGACGTTTTCCACGAGTCCGCTGCCCGTGTCCGTACCCAACCCGATGAGTGTCGCCGCAACCCCCGCGGCTGCGACCTCCGGCAGAAAAGCGACCCCTGCAGCAACGCCCACTCCGGCTCCGAACTGGATCCAGCCGGACCGTTTATTCACGGCCTTCTCGTAATCCTCGTGCATCTTCACATTCGTTGCCGCGACCTGATCGGCACGGGACTGGTCGAGCATGCCCTGCACTTCGGCGCCCGTGCGCACCACTGCCCGTGCGAGCGCCCGGTACAGGGCGTACGCGTATGCCTCCGTCTGGAGCAGCCCCGGGATCAGCATCGTCTCGTACGCGCTGATGACCCGCGCCTGCCGTTCCAGCCGCGCCCAGTCCAGGAACTTCGCCGGGTACTTCTCCGCGTCGATCAGCTCGGTGCACGCCTTCAGCGCACCGCCCGCGACGAAGAACCGGTCCGCGTCGGCCAGCAGCTCCAGCGCCGGAATGCGCTCCGCCCGCTCGACCGCCCCCATGAGCGACTCCGAAATCAACAGCTTGTCCGCCGCGTCCTTCTGCGTGAGACCGGCCCGCACCCGATGGATACGGATCAGGTCCCCAACAAGCCTCCGCACCTGCGACGGCTCAGCGCTACTCGTCCCCACAGTCACCACCACCCTCTCCACATCCCGTCGATGTGGACCGCGTCCTCCTGGTCACGCTACGCAGCCACCGGAATCCTTCGGGTCATGACGAGCAAGAAACTCCCTGAATGGGTTCCCACCGCCGGACTCCAACTCCACCTGACCGGCATTCACTTCGATGCCATCCGGCTGCGGGGCGTACGGGGCGAGACAGTGCTGCACCACCTCGGCACTCTCACCGAGGGCGAACCGGGCCCGGTCGTACGGGAGATCGCGGGCGCCCGGTGGATGTACTTCCTGATCCCGCCCGGGTCGAGCAAGGAGTACGACTGGCCGCCGGGCGCCAGGTGCTTCGGGCCGGCTGCCCGGGACCAGTACGTGGGCATCCCCGCCCCCGACGGCAACACGTACTCGCTGAGCTGGCGGTACGGGGCGCCGAGGGAAGGGGAGTTCGTGGACGTGGAGCTGCTGTACGGGCTGGTGATGGCGCAGTTGGCACCGGAGGAGGGGTGAGGCGGGCGCGGGTGGGGCCGCACGACCGATCACGCCCTCGCCTCGGACGACTTCGGCATGCCCAGACCCTGGTCGCCGGCCGGTTCAGCGGCAACCGCTGGACTCGCAGCGAACGCCGGGGATCGCGCCACATGAACCCCGGCGTCACGCGCATCCAGGCGATCGGAACCCGGAACAGTCCCACGGCCGCCTGAATCCACTAGTGGTCACAGCCGCGGTGACCGCCGAGGCAGGAACATCGTCGTCGGTCATCAGGCTACGGGCGGTGACCTTCGAAGGGCTGATCGGACAGCGAGTGGGGGAGCGTACCGCCACGCGCCTGGTCGTGAAACCGGCCCGTTCGGCAACATCCGCCTACCACTTCGGAGTTCACCCAAGCCAGCAGCGGTGACAGTGGGCACCTCCGGGTTGCATCCGCAACCCGGAGCGCACCATCCGTACAGGGCTCAGGACTTGGGCGCTGCCACCGCCGCCTGGGGCCGGATCGGGAGGCGGTTGATCGGGCGGCCGGTGGCGGATCGTACGGCTGCGGCTACGGCGGCCGGGGAGGTGACCACGGGGATCGCCGAAGCGGGCTTGGCGCCGAAGGGGGCCACCACGTCGCGTTCTTCGACGAGTTGGACGATGCGAATGTCCGGGGCGTCCAGGGCGGTCGGGAGCGCGTAGCCGGTGAGGTCCGGGTGACGGAGCAGGCCGCGGGCGCTGCGGAGGTTCTCGGTGAGCGCGGCGCCGATGCCCTGGGTGATGCCCGCCTCGATGCGGGTCGCGAGCTGGGACGGGTTGAGGACCCGGCCGACGTCCTGGGCGACCGCCATCTCGACGACCCGTACGGAGCCGAGTTCGATGTCGACGTCCACCACCGCGCGGATCGCGCAGAAGGCGAGGCCGACGAAGGCGTCGCCCTGGCCCGACTCGTCCAGGGGTTCGGTCGGGTGGGGGCGGCACTGGGCGGTGGCCCAGAGTTCCTTGCCGTCCATCGCTTCCGTGACCGTCGTGGACAGCACCCCGTCGTACGAGGTGATCTTGCCGTTGGAGATCTGCAGCAGCTCCGTGGACATGCCGAACTTGTGGGCCAGGGGCTGGAGCAGCTGCGTACGGACCATCTTGGCCGCGCGTTCCACCGCTCCGGCCGAGACCCAGGTGTGGCGGCCGTGCGTCGCCGGGCCCGCCGGGGGCTGGTCGGTGTCGACGGACGCCACGTGGACCTCTTCGATACCCAGCGTCTCCTGGACCACCTGGCGGGCGAGGGTCGAGAAGCCCTGGCCCGTTTCGACCGCGGCGCAGATGACTGTGGCGACGCCGTCGTGGACCCGGACCGTGGCCGTGGAGACCTCGTCGGCGCCCTCCGCGCCGAGCATGTGGACCATGCCGAGCGCGTAGCCGACGCCTCGGCGCACCGCGCCGGGTTCACCCGCGCCCTCCGGGCCGCCGGGGAGCAGCCAGTCGTCCTCCGGGGCATCCTTGGGGAGGGAGGGGAGCGGGAAGTCCCTTACGGAGGTGAGCAGTTCGGACACCGGTGCCGGACAGGTCACCGTCTGGCCCGTGGGCAGGATGTCGCCGGTGGACAGGGCGTTGCGCAGGCGCAGCTCGGCCGGGTCGATACCGAGCTTCGCGGCCAGCTTGTCCATCTGGCCCTCGTACGCCGCGCAGACCTGCATCGCGCCCTCGCCGCGCACATGGCCCGACGGCGGGTTGTTCGTACGGACCGCCCAGCCCTCGATGAAGGCGTGCGGGACGACGTACGGGCCGCAGGCGAAGGCGACCGCCGCGGCCAGCGACTCGGACGAGGCGTCGGCGTACGCGCCCGCGTCGAGCAGGATCTGTGCCTCGACCTTCACCAGTCGGCCCTCGGCGTCCGCGTGGTGGCGGTAGCGCAGGAGCGTGGGGTGGCGGTGGCCATGGCCGAGGAAGGACTCCTCGCGGGTGGCGGTCAGTTTGACCGGGCAGCCGGTACGCAGCGCGAGCAGCCCCAGCGGCAACTGGAAGCCGGGGTCCTCGCGGTCGCCGGTGGCGCCGGGGACACCGGTGACGACGACCTTGACCCGGTCCGGTTCGAGGCCGAAGCAGGCAGCGGCGAGATCGCGGTCGGTGTGCGGGTCGGTGGAGGCGGTGTAGATCTCCACGCCGCCGTCGGGCCGGGGCACGGCGAGCCCGGCCTCGGCGCCGATCGGGGCCGGGTCCTGGCGGCCGATGCGGTAGAGGCCCTCGACGACGACCTCGCCGGTGGCCTCCGGGTCGCCGTAACGCAGCGGGATGTGGCGGATCAGATTGCCGTCGGGGTGCAGGGGTTCGGCCTCGAAGGCCTTTTCCGGGTCCGTGACCGGTTCGAGGACCTCGTACTCGACGGCGATGGCCGCGGCGGCGAGACGCGCCGTGTCGGGGTGGTCGGCGGCGACCGCGGCGATCGGCTCGCCGTGGTGGCGGACCAGGTCGGCGGCGAAGACCGGGCGGTCGACGACCTTGCGCCCGTACGCGCCCTCCCCGGGGACGTCCTCGTGCGTGACGACGGCCCGTACCCCCGGCATCTCGACGGCGCCCGAGGTGTCGATGGACAGGATGCGGGCGTGCGGGTGCGGGGAACGGAGTACGGCCGCCCACAGCAGGCCCTCGGCCCAGAGGTCGGCGGCGTACGGGAAGGTGCCCTCGGTCTTCGCACGCGCGTCGGCGGGCAGGAGGGAGACGCCCAGGCCGAGCGCGGTCGGCTCGGCGTCGGGTCCTTCGGACGCGGGGGTGGTGATCCGTGTGCTGGTCGCGTTGGCGGCGGTGGCCGCGGTGGCCGCGTCGTTGCTCACGCCATGCCTCCGTCCTGCGAGTGCGGCTGAATCCTGCCGGCGCCGGGGCCCGCCTGGTGGGGAATGCGGGCCTCGTCGGACTCCGGGGACGAGGAGTCCGACGAGGCTGCCGGGTCGGCGCTTGCCTCACGGCCCGCGATGACCTCGTTCACGGCGTCGAGGACACCCCGGTAGCCGGAGCAGCGGCAGAGGTTGCCGCAGAGCGCCTGGCGCGTCTCCAGTTCGCTGGGAGCGTGGTTGCCCTCCAGCAGGTCGTGGACGGTCATCGCCATGCCAGGAATGCAGAAACCGCACTGGACGGCTCCGCACTTGGCGAGGGCGCGCTGGACGTCGGACGGCTCGCCGTCAACGGCCAGGCCCTCGACCGTACGGACCTCGCTGCCGGCCGCGGTCGCCGCCGGCACCAGACAGGAGGCGACCAGCCGGCCGTCCACCTGGACGTTGCAGGCGCCGCACTCACCCTGCGAGCAGCCGTCCTTGGCACCGGCGAGGCCGAGGCGCTCGCGGAGCACGTAGAGGAGCGACTCGCCGATCCAGGCGTCGGTGACGGGGCGGTCGGCGCCGTTCACATGCAGGACGTAGGAGGCCGCCGGGTGCTCGCTGGGGACGTCGACGGGCCGGGTGTCGGGAGGCTCGACGTCGAGGGGCTGGGAGTCGGGGAGTTGCCCTTCGGGAAGCTCGGCTTCGAGTGGCGGGGCTTCCAGCGGGGTGTTCGGCAACGGCGTGTCGGGCGGCGACTGCTCGGCGGGGTGCTCGGCGGGGTGCTCGGCGGGAGCATCCTCGGGTACGGCGGTGTGGAGGGCCGGGGCCTGCGCGAGGTCCGCTCCGGGAACGGGGGTGTCTCCCGTGTCCCCCGTGTCCCCCGGATCTCTCGTGTCTACGGCCGCCGGTACGGGGCCGTCCTCGGTTACCGTCTCCGGTGCCGCTGCCTCGTACGCCACGGAGGACGTCTCGGAGGGCATCTCGGCGGGCAACGGGGAGTACGCCTCGGAGAGCTCCGCCGCGGGCTCCGCGGCAGGCGCGAAATCGGCTCCCGGCGCGTGTTCCGGCTCGATGTCCGCTACGGGGGCCGGCTCAACCACCGGCTCGGGCTCGGGCTCGGGTTCCGCGACCGGCTGCTGTGTCGCCCACGGTGCGGGCGCACCGCCCGGCAGCGTGGCCGGTGGAGTCCGGTCCGCGTACCACTGGGAGGCCAGCGTCGAGGCCGCGAACTCACCGGACTCCTCCGGGAGATCACCGTCGGCGACCGGAATCGTCCACTGACCGGTGTGGCCGGTGTGATCGGGCTGCACGCCATGGTCGGGGTGTACGCCGTGGTCGGGGTGTACGCCGTGGTCGGTGTGGTCGACGTGGGCGACGTGGGCGGGCTGTACGCCCTGGTCGGGCTGTACGCCATGGTCGGGGTGTACGCCGTGGTCGGTGTGGTCGACGTGGTCGGGCTGTACGCCGTGGTCGGCCTGCTGGGCGAACTCGGTGGGCTCGGTGAAGTTCCACTGGCCCGTCGCGGGCGGCGTCTCCCGGTACTGCTCCTGCTGCGGGTACCCGTACCCGTACTGCGTCTGCTGCTGGTTCGGGTCCGGCCAGTGCACCGCGCCGGGGGCCGGCTGCTCCGGTTCCACGGCCCGCTCCTGCTGGCTCTGCGTCTGTACGACCCAGCTGCCCGTGGCCGCGGGATCGAGACCGGCCGCGGGTGTCAGCGGCAGGATCATCGGCGGTACGTAGCCCTGGCCGGGCGCGGCCAGCGGGATGTTCGCCAGGTCCTCCGGCGGCAGGTGGACGAAGGCGGTCGCCTCGGCGTCGTACTCGCCGCCCTGCGGCGTCGGCTGCCAGCCCCCGTGCTGCGGCTGCTCCCGCTGCCCGTGCTGTTCGTTGTGGTCCTCGTTGCTCACGACAGTGCCCTCCCCAGCGCGCGTCGGGCCAGCGCGGCGACGGTGCGCCGCAGATGCAGTACGGCGGGGGGCAGTGGTGGCGCCTCTCCCCCGTCGACGGACGGTGCCTGGTCCGGGATGCAGGCCGCGGCGACGTACTCGCCGAAGGCGGCCAGCGCGTCCGGCGCCAGGCCGCGTTCACCGTCCCAGTCGATCAGTGAGGCGATCCAGCGTTCGGCCTCCAGCGGCCGCAGCGGCATCGGCGCGATGGCACCGACCGCGCAGCGCACCCCGCGCCGGGCCGGGTCGAGCACGATCGCGACGGACGCGGTGGCGCGACCGGGACCGGTGCGGCCGGTGGCCTTCAGGAAGACCTGGGGGGCGTGCAGCAGCGGTACGCGGACGAAACCGATCAGTTCGGCGGGTTCGAGCATGTCGCGGCCGGCCAGCAGGTGCGAGACCGGGATCTCGCGGCGGGCGCCGCCCGGGCCCGCGATGACGAGTTCGGCCTCCAGGGCGGCGAGCACCGGCAGGGCGTCACCGGTCGGGGCCGCGGTGGCGACGTTGCCGCCGAGGGTTCCGGCGTTACGGATCTGGGGCGGGCCCGCGGCGCGCGCGGAAGCGGCCAGGGCGGGGATGAGGGCGGCGAAGTCGGGCCGCCCCATGCGTGCGTGGGTGAGTCCGGCGCCGAGCAGGGCGTGACCGTCCTGGTAGTGCCACCCGCGCAGCTCGCTGATCCGGCCGAGGCCGACCAGTCCCGAGGGGCGCAGCAGCCCCTTGTTGACGGCCGCCATCAGGTCCGTCCCACCCGCTACGGGAACGGCTGCAGGCATGGCGCCGAGTGCCGCCACGGCCTCGTCGAGCGAGGCCGGCAGCGTCACGGACTGCGTCGCCTGCGGTGCGTGCGTGGTCAACCCAGCTGCCCCTTCCCGGTGTCCCGGCTGTCCGGCTCGTTTCGCCGTACGGTACGTGCTCAAAGCCCGGACGTGGCAACTCTGGCACATCTTCCGATCGGACCGACGCGAGGGTCCACGAAGGGCATATCCGTCCCCTAACAGGGGGATGATCCTGATTCGCCCTGCTTCAGCGCAGAGTGCGAATTGCCACTCTTCAGCGGGCCTCGGGTGGGTTGTTCCGTTCCGGCTGTGCGTTTACCAATGCCCGTTGCGGACAATGACCGCCGGCCGGCACGCTCCCGCGGAG
>NZ_JBHVFF010000043.1:0-37993 GCF_042801895.1 Streptomyces sp. NPDC057543
GACTTTCGTCCGCGCCCGAGGCAATTTGTGTCCTGGCGATTTCCGTAGATCCGTGTCGGTGGCGCACCGACGCGGGATTCGCTAAAGGCCCGGGGCGCTCGACTCCAGATGGGTCACCATGCGGTCCAGCCCGGTCGGCAGATCGACCACCGGGCTCCAGCCGAGTGCTGCAAGCCGTGCGCTGTCCAAACCCTGCTTCTTCGTCAGGCTGTAGGAGCGCGCGTCGGACTCATTGGTGAACCGGAGCTGCTGCCCGCGCTCCGGGCGCACCTCGGTGAACAGCTCCGCCAGCCGCCGGATCGAGACCAGACCGGACGGGTCCGCGACGTTGTAGGCCACCTGGTCACCGCAGAGCAGCGCATAGAACAGCCCCGCGATGGCGTCGGCCACGTAGGTGTAGGTCCGTACGCCGGAACCGTCGCTGTTGAGCACGATGTCCTTGCCGGCCACCACGTTCGCCGCGAAGTCGGCCTGCACCCGCCCGTCGTCGAGCGCCATCCCCGGCCCGTAGACGTGACCGAACCTGACGACGCGGCTGTCGATGCCGTACTGCGCCTGGTAGGTCGCGCAGATCGTCTCCGCGGCGCGCTTTCCCTCGGCGTAGCAGGCCCGCGGGTTGAGGATGTCGAAGCCGCCATAACTCTGCTCGTCGATGAGCTCGGTCTCCGGGGACTGGGCACCGTAGACCTCCGCCGAGGACATCAGCACGAATCCGCGGCTGGCCTTCGCCACACAGAGGTCGAGCAGGTGGAAGGTGCCCAGCAGGTTCGCCTTGATCGTCATGACCGGCTGGCTGCCGTGCAGGGCGGGCCGCGCGGCGCTCGCCCCGTGGATCACGTAGTCGACGGGGCCGGACAGTTCGAGCGGCGTCGCCACGTCCTGGACGACGAGGTGGAAGTCCGGGCGGTCGAGCACGTCCGCGAGCAGCCGTCTGGCCTTCTCCTCGTTCCGCACCAGACCGTGCACGGTGATGCCCGCGCCGTGCCGGTCGTTCAGTGCGAGCAGGGTGTAGACGACGTACGACGGCAGCATGCCGCTCGCGCCGGTGACCAGCACGGTGCGGCCGGAAAGCTCACTCCACGGCAGGTCACGGTCAAGAATCTCATCGAGGTCGTGCGCCACGACCGAGCTGGAGACGGTGGTCACTGAAATCACGTACCTACGATCTGCTGGTTCTCAAGGATCTCGAAGAACGTCCGGCACAGGTAGAAGTCCTCGGCCGTCGTGATCTTGATGTTCGAGCGGGGGCCGACCACGCGGTAGATCTTGTGACCGTACCGGTGCATGAGGGAGCACGAGTCGATGGTGTCGTGCTCGTCCTCCGCGACCGCCCGGTCGTACAGCGAGAGGATCTCGCCGAGCCGGAAGCTCTGCGGGGCCTGGGCGGCGTATATGTGGTCGCGCGGGATCACGTCGTCGATGTGCTCGTGCTCACTGGACACCACGGTCTCGTTGAACTTGGTGCAGGTGATGGCCGAGCCGTGCTCCCGGACCGACTCGATGTTGGCGCTGATCAACTTGGCGTCGATCAGCGGCCGCACGCCGTCGTGGATCAGCACGACGGTGTCATCGGGGCAGTCCGCGGCGACCGTCTCGAGGGCTTTGTGCCGCGACTCCTGACCGGTCCGGCCACCGTCGACGATCCACTTGACCTTCTGGATCTCGTATCGCTTCAGCAGCTTCACCATGTGCTCGCGGTACTCGGCGAGTATCGCGATGGCGATGCAGTCTATCTCGGGGTGCGCCTCGAAGTGCTCGAGGGTGTGGATGATGATCGGCTTGCCCTGGACCTCCAGGAACTGCTTCGGGAGGGCGCGGGTGTTCATCCTCGACCCGATGCCGCCGGCGAAAAGCAATGCAACGTTCATAACTTATTCCTCTGACTGGTCGCTGAGCGGCTGGTCGCCCACCGTCGTGTCATCCGGGACGGGATCGAGCCACCGGTGCTGGCCGCCCGTGTCCCTGCCACCGTGATCTCCGACCACCAGCCAGTCGATCACGCGGTCCGCCGAGTTGGTGTCGACGTAGTCGAAGTTCTCCCGCCGGAACTCCTCGACCTTCGAGATGTCGAAGTCCTCGTCCTGCAGAGCCTTGAGCAGCTCGTCGAAGGTCACGCAGATCTTGCCGGGGGCGACGGTGTCGTAGTCGCGGTGGAATCCGCGGATCACCGAATACGTGTCCTTGTCGTACGCGTAGAACAGGATCGGCTTGTCGAGCAGCGTGTACTCGTAGATGACCGACGAGTAGTCGGTGACGAGCACGTCGGTCACATGCAGCAGATCGTTGGTGTCGGGGAACGACGCGAAGTTCATCAGCCGGTCCGAGTACTCGGCGGGGATCGGCGGGGGCTCCGTGATGAAGTGGTGCATCCGGAAGAGCACGACGTACTTGTCGCCGCAGACCTCGTGGAGCTTCCCGAAGTCGATGCGGTCGTAGTCGTAGTGCGCGTCTCCTATGCTCTTCCCGCGGAAGGTCGGCGCGAACAGCACGATCTTCTTGCCCCGGAGTTGCGGGTTTGAGGCAAAGAAGTCGTCAGTGACCTTCTGGGAACGCTCCTTGTCGAGGAACGTGTCGATGCGGGGCAGGCCGGTCGGTACGACCGCCGACTCCTCGATGCCGAACGCCTCGGCGTACACCGGCACAAGATGCTTGGACCCGGTGATGACATGGGTGTACTTGCGGTGGGCGTTGGACAGCTTCGGCGAACCGTACTTTCCGAACCGGCTGTAGCCGACCGCCTTGAAGCCGCTTCCGGCATGCCAGAGCTGGATGATCTTGGTCTCCGGCGAAATGCTCAGGTTTCCGAGAAGCCCGAAGTAGTCGTCCATCAGCACGGTGTCCGACGTCGCGAGCAGGTAGATGAGACGAAGCGTGCTCCGCTTGTTCGCCGTGGCGGGTACCCGGAACGAGCGGCGGAACGTGTACTTCTTGTCGAGACCCCGCTCGATCATCCGGTCGTGGACACGCTCCAGGTTGCCGCCGAGGGCGGTGCGCATTTCGGAGGCGAACAGAATCCGGTTGCCGCGCGGGGGATTCAGGCGGCGCGCGGCCCAGTAGAAGCGGTTGGCGATCTTGCGGCGCCGGGCCCGCGGCAGCACCTTCAGCGCTATTCGCTTGCCGAGCGGCTTCTTCACCGCATTCTTGCTCGGCCCCGCACCGCGGAACAACTGGTACGTCCGCATGAGGAACTCGGGGTTCTCGTCGTCGTCCGAAATCCCGAACGCGATCACGTAAACGGAGCGGTTGCGGTCGTAGAGGAATGTGCGGGAGTCGACGTCGAGCCGGTCCGCGGCCTTGAGGTCGAAGGTGGCGGCGGGCAGTCGCTCATCACCGGCCACCGGGACGATCCGCCACGTGCCGTTGGGCACCTGGCGCCGGTTCTGAAAGTTGGTGACGTTGATCTCCAAGCGGTGCTGTCCGGCGTCGATTTGCCGAGAGTTCACCGGGAATTCGCGCTCGTTGTCAACAATCAGGAACCGGAGAGTACTAGGATCTCCAGTGAAGTCCGAAACCGTCACAACAAGAGCAAGGTGTATTCGCTCCCAGGAAATCGCCGCTATTGAGCAACCCGCCATCGTCATCCTTCCGTTCGTGAACCGTCGCGCCTTCTATAGAGGCCTGCGCGACGGCTACGGAGCCTGCCAGCGCCAGGTGGGACGGTGATCGGAGCATAGCGTACCGAGTCCTCCCGGCCCTCCTTGCCCGGCGGTGGAGAGCTGTTGATCTGCCTGGACGACGCCGTCCGCGATTTCGTACGGCAGCGGCGCAATTACTCTTCGCAGTGCACATTCATCCCACACCCCCCTATGAAGTGCGCCGGAAGGCGGGCCCGGACGGGGCTTGATAGAGCCGAGGAAGTACACCTGCCCGGCCACCGGCTCCCGGTCCACGCCGATCAGGTCGCTCTCGGGGTCCTTCGACAAGCCATATCGCCCCATTTCAAAGGAACTTCGCATTCCTGCCCAAGATGCGGACGCAACTTGAGCGAAACGCCGAGGCCAGGAGACGCCGCCACCCGGCGGGAAGACGTCGGACCGCGCGACGAAGAGGGTGCCCACCAGGAAGGCGAGCGCCGCCCCGGTCCACCCCCACGGCGGCGCGGGTCCCAGCAGGCGCAGCACGAGGGCCCGCGGCGTCGCGGATACGGCCCAGGAAGGCGTCGCACTCCCGCGACGTCCGCACCGGGCAACCAGGTCTCGCACGAGGGCACCGTCCACCGACGGGTCCGGTTGCCGGCCACGGCACTGGCCCGGCACGGCGGACACGGCGTCCTGTCCGTGCTCGACGCGTAGCACGGCCTGGTGCTGCTGCCGGTGACGGAGGACGAGACCGACGCCGCCGTGGCCGAGCGAGCGCGGGTCCTGCACCTGGCCCCGCACACCGACACCCGGCTGGACATCGTCGCCTCACTGACCGACGCGGCCGAGATCGCCCAGCTGCCCCGACAGGCCCTGACCGGCACGGAGCTGATCCGGCCGGCGCGCACGTCCAAAGGCGCTCCCCACGAGCGAGTCCACCGCATCGCCGACCACGCCCTGGCGTTCCAGCTCCCCCGCCCCTCCCCGGCACGAGCCGCCCTCACGGCGCGCATCGCTCCACTGCGCGCACACCCGGACCTGGTCGCCACCCTGCACATGTGGCTCAATCACGACCTGGACCGGGCCCGCACCGCTCAGTCCCTCAGTGTCCACCCCAACACCGTGAACAACCGACTCCGCAGAATCAAGCGGATCCTCGACACGGATCTCTCCTCCTTCACCACGCTGACGGAGATCACAGCGGCGCTGACCATCGACCTGCCCGGACGAACGGCGCGGAGTGACCGAGCGTCATTTGGGCGTCAAGAATTCTGGACCTAGGGCGAGACGATTACCTCCTGAGTAAGGCAATGCATCATAAAGATCCACTTTCGAAACGCACCCTAACGGTGGTCGGCATCGTGAATTCCCTGATCGTCGGCTTTCTCCGCGTCGCCCAACACCCTCCCTGTGCCGTCCAGCGCACCGAGCAGCCGCGCCACGGCCTCCCGGCTGGCCGCACCGGCGCCGCTGGCGCTGATGTGGCCGTCCGGTCGGACCAACAGAAAACCGCGCTGGTGGCGGCCACGCCCGGCCGCCGTATGGTGTGCCACCAGCCGCGGCCACCGCGCCGCCAGAGATCGCGCCCAGTCTGCGGCCGCGCCACCGGTGACCAGCACCAGCCGGCCGTCGACCGAATGCGCCATGGCCCATTGCGGGGCCCGGGCGCCTGCCTGCCGACCGGGTCCGGGCAGCGCGTATCGCACCCGTCTGCCGGCGAGCAGCGGAACGAACCACCGCCGCAGCACGCCGGCCGATTCCAGCCCCTGCCAGACCAAGTCACGCACCTTCGCCGCCAACGGGGGAAGCGTGAAGACACGAAGCATGGTGTGGGTGGCCCGGACGGTCTGCTCAGCCGCCTGACGGCGTTCCTGCTCGTAAGTGTTCAGCACGTCCGGATGGAGCGCGCCGCTCACCACGCCTGCCAACTTCCAGGCCAGGTTACGCACGTCCTGGAGCCCCAGGTTCAGGCCCTGACCACCGAGCGGTGCGTGGGTGTGGGCGGCATCTCCGGCCAGGAAACACCGGCCTACCCGCAGCCGTGATGCGATCCGCTCGGCGCTGGTGAACTCGCGCGCCACGTCCAACCGCGCCAAACGCATGCCGCTCGGCCCGCGCTCGTCCAGAAGTCGCTGCACGGTCTCTTCGGTCAACGGCGTGCCCGCCGGGACAGCCGTGTAGATCCGTACCTTCCCGTCCCGCATCGGCGCGAACACCAGGGACCCTTTGTCGGACATGGAATAGTGCACGACGCCGTGCTCGATGTCTTCGGTCAACGTGCCCTCGGCGAGCAGGAGCGCCATCGGCACCTGCTCACCGAGGAACTCGACGGCCAGCGCGGCGCGCACGGTGCTGCGCACGCCGTCGGCGGCTATCAGCCAATCCGCCTCGATCACGCCCAGGCCGTCCGGCCCGTCGGTGTGAGCCCGCACGCCGGTCGCGTCCTGCTCGACCCCGGTCACCCGGATGCCACGTTCCACCCTGCCGCCCAACCCGCGCAGCGCACGTTCCAGTAGTTCCTCCGTCTGGTGTTGCGGCAGCAGCAAGGGCTGGTCGGCAGTGCCGAGCGAGAGGTCGAACCGGCGGCGACCGGTCAGACGGAATCGCATCGCGCGTATCGGCTGGCCGAGTCGGCCGGCCTCGCGCAGCATGTCCAGATCGTCCAGCACGGCAAGCCCGCTCGGCCACAGTTGCATGGCGCGGGGCCCGGTTGCCGGATCGGTGGCAGCATCCACCACCCGTACGGAAACGCCGAACCGGCGGAGTTCGGCCGCTGCCGCGAGCCCGACCGGTCCGGCGCCGACCACGAGCACAGCAGTCCGGGCGGTCATGCGGACCGCCCCAGGTCGCGCGCACCGGTCAGGTCGTCCAGCCAGTCGGACAGCACGGCCGCGGTGTCCGCGGCATGCTCCTCAAGCAGGGTGAAGTGGTCGCCGGGCACCTCCCTGACCGCGTGCCCGCCGGGCCAGGGCACGTACCACTGTGGCACTCGCCATGGCGTATTCCCAGGTAGCGCCGAGGCGGCCCGCACCAGCAGGGTCGGCGCGACGGGGTCGCTGGGCTGCCACTGGCCGATAAGCGGAAGGTAGCCACCCATCGCGGCCACTCGGCGGTCGTCGGCTTCCAGCAGTTCCAGTCCGCGCGCCACACCCGACAGCAGCGCCGGCGGCAACCCGTCCAGGGTGAGCGGGCCCGGCGGGTAGGTGTCCAACAGCACGAGCGCCTCGGCAGGGGTGCCGAGCGCAGCCAGCTCGGCTGCCACCGCGTGCGCGAGCAGGCCGCCCGAGGAGTAGCCGGCCAGTGCGATCGCTCGCCCGTCCGCCCTCGCCGATACCGCCGTGGCCGCTGCGTCGACCAGCGACGCCCACGAGGCGGGCAACCGCCCGGCGCCGGTGAAGCCCGGCAGTTCGAAGGCGCAGACCTCACGCTGACCGGTCATCTCCGTCGCCAGCCGCACGAACTGGTGGGCACCTGAGGTTGCCAGCACGGTGGGGAAGCACATGAGCATCGGCTCGGCCGGGCCGGCGGCGAGGTCGTACGGCATCGGTATGTCCCGCGCATCAGCAGCGTCGAAGCGCGGCAGGCGCGCGGCCGCCGCGTCCACCTGCGCACCGAACAGGGCCGCCTGGTCCGGATCGTCGGCCGCGGCCGCGGCCGCGCGACGCAGTTCGCCGGGGCCTCCAGGTCTGCCGTCGTCGGCGCGGTCGGTAGCGAACAGTTCGCTGCGCAGATGTCGGGCGAGTGCGTCCGGGGTGCGCAGGTCAAAGAGTCGGCGCACGGTCAGCCGCTGGCCGGTGGCCGAGTCCAGTCGATTGCGCAGCGCTACCGTGACGACGGAGTCCATGCCTAATTCCAGGAATGCGCGGTCCGGGTCGACCGCGTCCGGGCTTTCGTGTCCGAGCAGCGTGGCGACTTCCGCCCGCACCAGGTCCAGCAGCTGCCTGTACTGATCGGCCGGTGCCAGGTCGGCGAGGAACCCTACGCCGGTCCGCTCCGTGAGCGTCGACGCCGGCCCCGGCGGCTGATGTTCGCGGACCCGGCCGGAGGTGGTGTCCTCGACCCAGAACCGCCGGGGCTGGAACGCGTAGGTCGGCAGGTCGACCGGCTCGGACGTGTCCGGCAGTGACGACGACCAGTCCACGCTGATGCCGTGCACGTACGCCTCGGCAGCCGCCGTCGCCATCCGTTCCGGTCCGCCCTCGCCGCGCCGCAGCGTGCCGATGACCACTGCGTCCATCTCAGCAACGTGCGCCAGGTCCTCGATGCCGACAGTCAGCACCGGTTGCCCGCTCACCTCGACGAAGGCCCGGTGCCCACCGTCCAGCGCGGTGCGGACGGCGCGGTCGAACCGCACCGGCTCACGCAGGTTCCGATACCAGTAGTCGGCGTCCAGGTCAGTGCCGAGTCTGCCGCCGGTAACCGTGGAGTAGAACGGTACCGTCGGGGCTTTGGGCGCCAGCCCGGCCAATTCCGCAAGAATGATGTCGCGCACCGGTTCGACTTGTGCCGAGTGACCGGCACCGGGCGCATTCAGGAGGCGGACGCGGGCGCCCCTGGCCTTGTATCGGGCCAGCAGTTCCTGGCAGGCGTCGGCAGCACCGGACACCACAGTGGCCTCTGGTCCGTTCACCGCGGCCACGGACAACCGGCCGCCGAATGCCGCTAGTTCCGCCTCGATCTGGCCCACCGGCAGTGCCACAGCGAGCATCGCGCCGGTGGCCGGGAGTCCGGCCAGGGCCTTGCTGCGCACCGCAACCACGCGCGCGCCTTCAGAAAGCGACAGTGCCTCCGCGACGCAGGCCGCGGCCACCTCGCCCTGGGAGTGGCCGATCACCGCAGCAGGGTTGACCCCATAGGATCGCCACATCCGGGCGAGCGACACCATGACCGCCCACAGCACGGGCTGGAGCACGTCGAGCTGCTCCATCGCGTCCTCGTCGCAGAGCGCTTTCGCCAGTTCGGTCTCGATGGGCCAGTCCACATACGGGGCAAGCGCCGCCGCGCACTCCCGCATCGATTCGGCGAACACCGGTGCGCGGGTCAGCAGTTCGGATGCGATGCCGGGCCACTGTGCGCCGTGCCCGGCGAACACGAACACCGGTGCCCCGCGCTCCCTGGCCGCTCCACGCACCAGGTTGGCCGCCGGTCGACCCTCGGCCAGCGCGGTCAGGTCGGCCAGTACGTCCGCGGGATCGTCACCGAAAATCACCGCGCGGCTGGGCAACGCGGGGCGGGCGGCCAGGGCCGCTCCTACCGCGCTGAGGGGCAGGTCCGGCCGCTCGGCCATGAAAGACGCGAGCCGGCCGGCCTGCGCGGCGAGCGCCGCGTCACCGCGCGCGGAGATGATCAGCGGGACCGGGGCCGTGTGCATGCCACCGGTGCCCGCGACGTCGATCGCCACCGGCGGGGCCTGTTCGAGAATCACATGCGCGTTGGTACCGCTCATCCCGAAAGCAGACACTCCGGCGCGGCGCGAACGTCCGGTGTCCGGCCATGGCGTTTCCTGCGTGACCAGCCGGATCGCGCCTGAGGACCAGTCCACGATCGGCGTCGGCTGGTCCACGTGCAGAGTCCTGGGCACGGTCCCGGCACGCATGGCGAGGACCATCTTGATAATCCCTGCCATCCCTGCCGCCGCCAGGGTGTGGCCGATGTTCGACTTGACCGAGCCGAGCAGCAGTGGTTCGGCTCGGTCTCGGCCGTAGGTGGCCAGCAACGCGTGCGCCTCGACCGGGTCGCCGAGACGGGTCCCGGTGCCGTGGGCCTCCACCACATCGACATCCTTGGGAGACAGCCCGGCGGTGCGCAGGGCGTCGAGTACCACCCGTTGCTGAGACTCTCCGCTGGGCGCGGTGAGGCCGTTGCTGCCACCATCCTGGTTCACCGCGGTGCTGCGGACCAGGGCGAGCACCTGGTGGCCGTTCGCGCGGGCGTCTGACAACCGCTCCAACAGCACCAGCCCGACGCCTTCGGCAAAGCCGGTTCCGTCCGCCGCTGCGGCGAAGGACTTGCACCGTCCGTCCGGCGCACAAGCGCGCACCTGGCTGAAATCCACGAAGCCTGTCGGGGTGGACAGCACGGTGACGCCTCCGGCGACTGCGAGGGAGCAGGTGCCACCACGCAACGCCGACACGGCCAAGTCGAGTGCGACGAGCGAGGACGAGCATGCCGAGTCCACTGTGATGGCCGGCCCCTCCAAGCCGAAGGTGTAAGCCACCCGGCCCGACACCACACTGGGTGCCGAGCCGGTCAGTCGATACGCCTCGATCTCTCCCGGGGCTTCGGCGAGCACCACCTGGTAGTCGCTGGTGACGCAGCCGGCGTACACCCCGGTGCGGCTTCCACGCAGCGTGGCCGGGTCGATACCGGCCCGTTCGAACAGCTCCCAGGTCGTCTCCAGGAACAACCGCTGCTGCGGATCCATGGCAAGGGCCTCACGTGGAGAGATGCCAAAGAAGTCCGCGTCGAAGTCGAGCGCGCCGTCCAGAAAGCCGCCTGAGCGGGTGTAGGTGTGCCCCGGGTGGTCCGGTTCCGCGTCGTAGAGGCCGTCCACGTCCCAGCCGCGGTCGGCCGGGAATTCACCGACTGCGTCGATCCCGGACGAGACGAGCCGCCAGAGCTGTTCCGGCGAACGGACGCCGCCCGGGAAGCGGCAGGCCATGCCAACGATCGCGATGGGTTCGGTGTTCCGCTCCCGCAACTCGTCCAGTCGGGACCGGGTCTCGTGCAGTTCGGCGGCTACCCGCTTAAGGTAATCCCGCAACTTCTGTTCGTCAGACATAGTGATCCTCGTTGCCGATGCCCAGTTCGTTGTCAATGAAGGCGAAGACGTCCTCGTCGTCCGCGTCCGCCAGTTCAGCGGCCACGGAGGACCGACCGGACAATTCGGCGGTGAGCTGCCGCAGTAGGTCGGCGATCCGCGCCCGTTCATCGTCGTCGACCGTGAGCGCGGCCGCCCGGATCCGACCGAGGTCGATGTCGATGTCGACCGGTGGCGCCGAGGGCGACGCGAGTTGGTCCGAGAGAAACTCGGCAATGGCCGAGGGGTTCGGATGTTCGAACGCAAGGGTGGCTGGCACGGACAGACCGGTCGTGGCCGCCAGCGAGTTGCGCAAGGTGACAGCGGCGAGCGAGTCCAATCCGAGGTCCCGCAGTGTGGCATCCGGCGCCACCGCGTCCGGCACCGAATGACCGAGGACCAGCGCGACCTCGCTGCGCACCAGATCGAGCAGCAACCGCGTCCGGTCGGCTGCGCCGAGCCCGGCCAACCGATCCACCCACGCTCCCGCCCGGTGCTCGCGTTGATCACCGTCGCTGGTCGGTCCTACCGGTTCGACCAGTTCGGCAAGCAGCCGTGTCGGGCGGGTCGATGTGAGCGCAGGGCCGAACCGAGGCCAGTCCACGTCGGCGACCACGCAGGCCGGCGAACCTGGCTCGACCGCTTCCGCCAGCGCCGCCGACACCACATCCAAGTCGAGCGCGCGCAGGCCGAGCCGGCCCCGCGGGTCGAGTTCGGCGTCGGTGTGATCCGATGTGTCATCGGCCGACGCCCCGAGCGCCACCACACCGGCCTGCCGGCCGCTGTAGCGCCGGCGGTCGGCGAGTGCTTCTGCCCGAGCCCAGCCCACGCTGTGCGCGGCTTGTCCGGCGACACCCCATACCGTGTCCGCGGGGACGACGGTGACGAACGCTTCCAGGTCTGTGTCGGCCAGCAGGTCGTGCAACCACACTCCGAGCGCGGCATCGGCAACGCCTTCGGCGAATTCGGCCAAGCTGGTCTCGGCCAGGCTCGCCACCTGCGGCTGTCCAGCGACGCACACCACCGCCCGCAACCGATGACAAGCCAGCAACGTCGCAACCGCCTCCCGTCCGTCCGGCACGGGCACCGCGGTGACGGTGGCACCCAGCTCGGCCAATGTCGCAACCTGACCGGCGTCGGGTTCGCCGACAAGTATGAGCTGGTCGACACCGGACCGCGCCAGCCAGCGCGCGGCCCTGACACCGGCGGCGGTCGCCGCGCCGGTCACCAGAACCGGCCCGGTCGCCGACCACTCCTGGGTGGCTCGGCCGGGTCCGGCGGCGCGGACCAGTCGCCGGACGAGTCCGCCGGACGGTCGGATGGCGAGTTCGGTCTCTCCGCCGGCCAGAGCAGCGCCGATCAGTGGACCGAGCCGGCCCAGCTCGTGCCGGCTCGGGTCGGCGGGCAGATCGACCTGGCCCACGATGTCGTGCGGGTGCTCCACCGCGGCCGCCCGGCCCAGTGCCCATAGCTGCGCACCGACCGGGCTCGCCAGGAATTCCGGTCCGGTGGTGACCGCGCCGGCGCTGATCAGCCACACCGGGACACCCCGGCCCATCGACGCCTGCACCAGCGCGAGGGTCGCGGCGACGCCGCCAGGCAGGAGCGGTTGTTCGGGGTCAGGAGTGTCGGCCAGACCCAGCAGGGACAGTACCCCGGCGCTCTGCGCCAGTCGCGACCGCAGTTCGTCGGCGTCGACCGTGGCCGGATCGATCTCGACAGTGACCGGCTCGGCGCCGACCGCCGCGAGTCCCGATTCGAGGGCAGCGATCAGCGCGCGGTCCAGCCCCGTCGGCACGATCACCTGCCAGGTCCCGGACAGCCGGGCCGGGTGCATGGTGACCGGCTGCCACGACACTTGGTATCGGGCCGCATCGAGTCCCACCCGGCCACGGCTGGTCCGGCGCCATGCGGACAACGCGGACGCCACCGGCTGCACTGTCCGCTCCGGCAGGCCGAGTCCGTCCGCGAGCGACGCCAGGTCGCCGGCGTCGACCGCCGCCCAGAACTGTGCGTCCGCGCCGATCCCGGTGGTGCCTGCAGGGTCCTTCACCGGCGCGTCGAGCCAGTACCGCTGGTGCTGAAACGGGTAGCTGGGCAGGTCGGTCCGGCGAGCGCCGGTGCCGCCGAACACCGTGTCCCACGCCACTGGCGCACCCGCGGTCCACAATGTACCGAGCGCGTTGAGGCCGGTGCGGATCTCGTCCTTGTCCCGGTGCTGGAATGGCACGGCCAGCACATCGGTGGCAGCGTCGTCCGCCAGCGTTTCACGCACCAGCGCGGTGAGTACCGCGTCCGGGCCGATTTCCAGGAACGCGCCGGCCCCGGCCGCGCGCAGCGCGCACACGCCCTCGTGGAAGCGCACTGCCTCACGCACATGCCGCACCCAGTAGCCGGGATCGCACAGTTCGTCCGCGGTCGCGATGCGCCCGGTCATGTTCGACACCACGGGCAGCACCGGCGGATGGAACGGCATCCGTTCGGCGACCGAGCGGAATTCGTCGAGCATCGGTTCCATCAACGGCGAATGGAATGCGTGGCTCACCCGCAATCGCCGTGTCCTGTGTCCGGCCGCGGCCAGTTCTTCGACGACCCGTTGCACGTCGTCACTCGCGCCGGACACCACGACAGAGCGAGGGCCGTTCACTACGGCCACCGCGACGGTCCCGCCAACGGCCGCGAGCACCTCGCGAACCGTCGCCTCGCCCGCTTCCACGGACACCATCGCGCCGCCGGCGGGCAGCGCCTGCATCAACCGGCCGCGCGCGGCGACCAGGGCCGCCGCGGACGGGAGGTCCAGGACACCCGCGACATGGGCCGCAGCGAGTTCGCCGATGGAGTGGCCGGCGACGAATTCCGGCCGGACACCCCAGGACTCGACCAGCCGGAACGCTGCCACCTCGAACGCGAACAGCGCCGCCTGGGCATAGCCGGTCTGATCGAGTTCGTCCGCGTCGGTGCCGGACAGGATGGTCCGCAGCGGCCGTTCGAGGTGGGTGTCCAGCAGGTCGATCGCGGAGTCGAACGCCTCGGCGAAAATCGGGAAACGGCCGGCGAGGCGCCGGCCCATGCCGAGCCGCTGGCTGCCTTGGCCGGTGAACAGCACGGCGATACGTGGGTCTGCGCCCCGCCCTTGCGAGACGCCGGGAGCAGGCCGGCCCGTGGCGATCGCGTCGAGGGCAGCGTGCAGTTCGGCCTTGTCTGCGACCACGGCGACGGCCCGCTCAGCGAGCGCCGCGCGCGCCACACCCGAGGTGAACCCGATGTCGGCCACGGGTGCCCGCACGGAAGCCATGTCTGCGGCTCGCCCGCGTAACGCGGCAACGGTCGCTGCCGACAGCGGAATCGGAACCACCCCCGCGTCAGGTGCGGAGTGACGGGGGATCTCCTCCGGGGGCTGTTCGAGGATCACGTGTGCGTTCGTCCCGCTGATTCCGAAGGACGACACACCGGCCCGCCGCGGCCGACCGGTCACCGGCCACGCCACCGATCCCGACGACACCACATCCACTCCGCCCAACGACCAGTCCACATGCGCCGACCACCGCTCGGCGTGCAACGACCCCGGCACCACCCCAGCACCCAGCGCCGACACCATCTTCATCACCCCTGCCACACCGGCCGCCGCCTGGGTGTGACCGATGTTCGACTTCACCGAGCCCAACAACAACGGACTGCCGGCTCGGTCCCGACCGTACGTCTCCAGCAACGCCTGCACCTCGATCGGGTCACCCAATGCCGTGCCCGTACCATGCCCCTCCACCACATCAACATCCGACGTGGACAGACCCGCGTCGGCGAGAGCGGCCCGGATCACCCGCTGCTGAGACGGACCGTTCGGCGCGGTCAGGCCGTTGCTGGCGCCGTCCTGGTTCACCGCGGTCCCACGCACCACCGCCAGCACCCGGTGACCACGCAGGCGCGCCGTGGACAGCCGCTCCACCACGACCACGCCGACGCCTTCGGCCCAGCCCGTGCCATCCGCACCCTCGCCGTACGCCCGGCACCGACCGTCGGCCGACAGACCGCCCTGCCGGCTGAATTCCACGAACGTGAAGGGCGAGGACATCACGGTGACACCGCCGGCCAAGGCGACCTCGCACTCCCCGCTGCGCACCGAGCGCACGGCAAGGTGCAGGGCCACCAACGACGAGGAACACGCGGTGTCAACGGTGATCGCCGGGCCTTCCAGCCCCAGCGTGTACGCAACGCGGCCCGAGGCGACGCTGCTGGCCGTCCCGGTACTGAGGTAGCCCTCGACCTCGGCCGGCACGGACGGCAACCGGCTCCCGTAGTCGTGGTACATCAGACCGGCAAAGACACCGGCCCGCGCACCCCTCAATTCGTCGGCGTCGATGCCGGCCTGCTCCAACGCCTCCCACGAGACCTCCAACAGCAACCGCTGCTGCGGATCCATCGCCACTGCCTCCCGCGGCGACACTCCGAAGAACCCTGCGTCAAAACCAGCTGCATCGTTCAAAAAGCCACCGAAATGGGTCGCCGAGGTGCCCTGCCGACCTTTGTCCGGATCAAACAGCGTCGCCAGGTCCCACCCGCGGTCGGTGGGGAACGGCGAGATCGCGTCCACACCTTCCTCCGCCAGACGCCACAGATCCTCCGCGGAGCGCACCCCACCGGGATAGCGCCCGGCCATGCCGACGATCACCACCGGATCGTCTTCGGCCGGGCTACCGGTCGGTGGCGCGTCGAGCGGTGCGGTACTGCCAGTGGGCTCAAGTTCGGACATCAGCCAGACGGCCAGTTCGTCCGGACTCGGATGGTCGAAGAGAAGGGTGGCCGGCAGCCGCAGGCCAATCGCGGCGGACAACCGGGCTCGCAGTTCCAACGCGGTGAGTGAGTCGAAGCCGATGTCGCTGAAGCTGCGCCGCCCCGACATGGCGGCGGCATCCGGCAAGCCCAGGGTGTAGGCCGCCTCGGTGCAGATCAGGTCAACCAGTAGCGGCAGCCTCTGTGCCTCGCCGGCCAGGGCCAGCCGCCGTACCAGGCTCACATCCGGGCGAGCGACGGGGCGGATGGCCGGTGCGAGGCCGCGCAGGATGGCCGGGAGGCCCACGGCGGAGCGCAGCGCGCGGCGGTCGAGGCTCACCGGCACCACCTCCGTCCTCGGGTGGCCCAGGGCCGCATCGAAAAGCGCGAGACCCAGCTCCGGGGTGAGCGGGACCATTCCGGAGCGGGCCAGCCGGGCGCGATCAGCGGTGCCGAGCGAGGCGGCCATGCCGTCCTCCCATGGCCCCCAGGCCAGCGAGAGCGCAGCGCGGCCTTCGGCGCTTCGCCGCCGGGCCAGCGCGTCCAGGAACGCGTTTCCGGCCGCGTATGCCGCCTGGCCGGCGATGCCAAGCGTTCCGGCGATCGAGGAGAACAGCACGAAAGCGGTGAGGTCCAGGCCCTCGGTGGCCTCGTGCAAATACCAGGCGCCATCCACCTTGGGTCGCAGCACGGCATCAAGCCTTCGGCCGGTAAGCCCGCCCACTACCGCGTCGTCGAGCACGCCCGCAGCGTGCACCACCGCGGTGAGCGGATACTCGGACGGGGTCTCGGCGACCAGTGCCCGCACCTGCGCGGCGTCGGCCATGTCGCAGGCCACCACTCGAACCGTCGCCCCGGCCGCCCGAAGCTCGGCGGTCAGCTCAGCGATTCCCGGAGCTGCGGTGCCCCGCCGTCCGGCGAGCAGCAAAGACCGAATGCCGTGCCGGTGAACGAGGTGACGGGCCAGCAGCGCGCCCAGCGCACCGGTGGCACCAGTGATCAGCACCGTCCCTTGCGGATCGAGCGTGGTCGGCGACGCGCTGCCGACGGCACTGAGCCGGGGCACCAGCACTTGTCCTGCGCGCACCGCCAGTTGTGGCTCCTCGGTGCGGAACACCTCGTCGGGCATGGCGGCGGGCTCGTCGAGGTCGACCAGTGTGATCCGGCCGGGCTGCTCGGCCTGCGCGGACCGCACCAGTCCCCACACCGCCGCGTGCGCCAGATCGGTGATCCGCGGATCGACGCCGACAGCGACCGCCCCCGTGGTGACCAGCACCAGGTGCGCGGCCGCGAACCGCTCTTCGGCCAACCAGCCGGCTACCACCTCGAGCACGGCGGCAGTGATGGCCCTGACGCGCTCAGGCGTCGGGCCGCCCGTGCTCGGCACGCGCAGCACCACGACGTCGCCGGTGACGACCGGTTCGGTGAGGTCGGCGAGCGTGTCCACATGCCGAATGGACGGTACGGCCGGCGCGGGACCGGCAGGCAGCGGCACCCAGTCCACAGCGAACAGCGCGTCAGCGGCGGGATCACTGCCGTCGAAGGAGGCGAACTGGTTCTCCGTGACACCGCGCACGGCCAGAGCGTCGATCGACAGGATCGGGCGGTCGTCGTCGTCCACGAGGTCCACCGCGACGGTGTCCGCACCGACCGGTTCGATTCGCGCTCGCACCGCCACGGCACCGGTCCTGTGGAGTCGCACGCCACGGAACACGAACGGCAGCTTCACCGCTGTGTCGGCCGGCGCGACAAGGCCGAGCGCGTGCAGCACGCTGTCCAGCACCACGGGATGCAGTCCGTAGCCGGTCGGGTCCAGCCCCTCGGGCCGGACCGACGCGTACACCGCGCTGCCTCGGCGCCAGGCCGTGCGCAGACCTCGGAAGGCCGGGCCGTAGCCGAGGCCGCGGTCGGCCAATTCGTCGTACCAGCCGGCCACGTCAACCGGTTCCCCGTCAAGCTGCGGCCACCTCGTCAAGTCCACAGTGGGCTCGCCATCGCTCCAGCGGCTGACCGTGCCGGTGGCGTGTCGGGTCCATGGCTCGGGCTCGTCGCGTTCCGGTCGCGAATGAATCGACAGCGGACGCCGCCCTGCCTCGTCCGGTGCTCCGACGATCATTTGCACCTGCCTCGCGGCAGCCAGCGGGATGGGCGCCTCGATGGCCAGCTCGTCCAGCATCGGGTGACCGCAGTGGTCGCCGGCGCGCACGGCGAGATCGACCAGTGCCGCGCCGGGCACCAACGCGGTCCCGAACACCGCGTGGTCGGCGAGCCAGGGATGGGTGTCCAAGCCGACCCGCCCGGTCAGCACGAACTCGTCGGCGTCCGCTCGCGCGATCACGCTGGTCAACAGCGGATGCCCGGTCCTCCCCTGCCCATGCCCACTCGGATCGATGGCCGGCCGCACCGCGTCCAGCCAGTAGCGGGTCCGCTGGAAGGCGGAGGTGGGCAGGTCGACCGGGCGTGCTCCGGTACCGTCGAACAGCGTGGCCATCCGGATCGCCACGCCGCGTACCCAGAGCCGGGCCAACGCATGCGCCAGCCCCAGCGGCTCGGCACGGTCCCGACGGACCAGGGGCACGAAGTCGACCTCGACATCGATCTCGGCGTCTTCCATCGATTCCCGCCCGAGCATGCTGAGGACGCCATCCGGACCCAGTTCGACAAACGTGCGCACGCCCTCGTCGACCAGGCAGCGCACCGCATCACCGAATCGGACCGCGGCCCGCACCTGATCCACCCAGTAGTCCGGTGTGCACAGCTCGGCGCGGCTCACCGACCGGCCGGTCACCGTGGACACGATCGGAATGACCGGTGGGTGGTAGTCCAGGCGCGCGGCGACGGTGCGGAACTCTGCCAGCATCGGCTCCATCAGCGGGGAGTGGAAGGCGTGGCTGACTCTCAGCGGCCGGGTCCTGCGGCCGGCGTCCGCGCACTGCCGGGTCACCGCGAGCATCTCGTCCTCGACACCGGACAGCACCACCCAGCCGGGCCCGTTCACTGCGGCGATGGCGATGCCGGACCGCTCGGCCAGCAACTCGGCGGCCTCCTGTTCGCCGATCTGCACCGCGACCATTGCCCCGCCCTCGGGCAGCGCCGCCATCAGCCGACCTCGGCTGGTCACCAGTTCGGCCGCGTCCCGCAGTGACAGCACCCCTGCGACCCGTGCGGCGGCAACCTCGCCGATCGAGTGGCCGGCCAGGTAGTCGGGCCGCAACCCGAGCGAGGCGACGAGCTGGTACAAACTGACCTCGATGGCGAACAGCGCGGCCTGCGCGTAGTCCGTGCGGTCCAGCAGTGCGGCGTCCGGATTGTCGTGCTCGGCGAACAGCACCGTACGCAGCGGCGGATCCAGGTGCCGGTCGAGTTCGGCGCAGGCCTCATCCATCGCGGCAGCGAACACCGGCTGGCGGGCACACAGTTCCCGGCCCATGCCCAGGCGCTGGCTTCCCTGTCCGGTGAACAGGAACGCGAGGCTGCCGTCGGTGACCTGCCCGGTGACCACTGAGGCGGTGACGCGGCCCTCGGCGAGCGCGGTCAAGCCCTCGGTCAGCTCTGCGCTGTCGGCGGCGAGCACTACGGCGCGCAGGTCGGCCGCGGCGCGAGCAGTGAACGTGGACAGCCCGATGTCGGTGGGTTCGGCGGATGCCAGGCCGGTCAGCAGCTTCGCGTTCGCCGCGAGGACCGCGTCGTTCCGGCCGGACACCGCGACCGGCGCCACGGGCGGGACCTTGCGCACCGCTGTGTCGTCGGACTCGGCGGGCGCCGCCTCCACGATGAGGTGCGCGTTGGTGCCGCCGATGCCGAACGAGGAGACGGCTGCCCGGCGTGGACGATGCGCCTCGGGCCACGGTGTCGCCTCCGTCACCAGTTCCACCGCACCGGCCGTCCAGTCCACGTGCGGCGACGGCTGATCCACGTGCAGAGTGCGCGGCACCGTACCGGCCCTCATGGCCAGCACCATCTTGATCACGGCGCCCACGCCGGACGCGGCCTGGGTATGTCCGATGTTCGACTTCGCCGATCCAAGCAGCACCGGAGCCGCGTCGCCACGGTGTCGGCCGTAGGTGGCGAGCACCGCCTGTGCCTCGATGGGATCGCCCAGCGGTGTGCCTGTGCCGTGCGCTTCCACAACGTCCACATCGCAAGGACGCAGCCCGGCGCCGGCAAGCGCAGCGTGGATGACCCGCTGCTGGGACGGGCCGTTCGGCGCGGTCAGGCCGTTGCTGGCACCGTCCTGGTTGACCGCGCTGCCACGCAACACGGCCAGCACGGGATGGCCGTTGCGGCGGGCGGCGGACAGCCGCTCCAGCACCAGCATGCCCGCGCCCTCACCCCAGCAGGTGCCGTCGGCGGCGGCGGCGAACGATTTGCAGCGGCCGTCGACGGCCAGCGCCCGCTGGCGGCTGAACTCTACGAACGGGAACGGGGTCGACAGCACAGTCGCGCCGCCCGCCAGCGCCATCTCGCACTCACCCTGACGTAGCGCCTGCATTGCCAGGTGCAGAGCGACCAACGACGAAGAGCATGCGGTATCCACCGATACGGCGGGGCCCTCCAGTCCGAGCACATAGGACAGCCGGCCGGAGGCGACGCTGCCGTAGCTGCCGGTCCCCAGGTAGCCCTCCAGCTCCGGAGGTGCGGTAGGCAGACGGGTCGCGTAGTCGTAGTACATGACGCCGGCGAACACGCCGGTGCGGCTGCCGCGCAGCGTGGTGGGGTCGATCCCGGCTCTCTCGACCGCCTCCCACGAGGTCTCCAGGAGCAGCCGTTGCTGCGGGTCCATGGCCAGCGCCTCGCGCGGCGAGATGCCGAAGAACTCGGCGTCGAACCCGAGCGGATCAGTGAGGAACCCACCGTGCCGGGTGTACGAGGTTCCGGGGCGAGCCGGGTCAGGGTCGTAGATCGCATCCAGGTCCCAGCCGCGGTCGGCCGGGAACTCCGAGATCGCGTCGACCTCGTGCACGAACAGGTCCCAGAACCGCTCCGGTGTGTCGGCGCCTCCCGGGTAGCGGCAGCCCATGCCGATGACCGCGATCGGTTCGCGTGCGGCCTCCGTGAGTCGATTGTTCTCCTTGCGTAGCCGGCCGGCCTCCCGCAGGGACTCGCGCAACGCCTCGACGACCGCGTCAGGTGAGGGGGATCGGCTGCTCATGTCGTCGTCTCCTGACTGTTCATTCCCGGGCCGTGCTCGGCCCTGGCCAGCCGCACCAACTCGGCTACGTCCAGGCTGTCGAGGTCGATTTCCTCGTCGCCCCGCACATCGTCGGGCGGTCCGCCCGGAGGCTCGTCATCCGATGCCGCGACAGGGGCGTCGCCGGCGAGTGCCTCGCTGATGTGCGCGGCCAGCAAGGCGGGGCTCGGGTAGTCGAAGACAACGGTGGTGGAGAGTGCCAGCCCGGTCTCGGCGATGAGCCGGTTGCGCAGTTCCAGCGCGATGAGTGAGTCGACCCCCAGATCGCGGAAGCCGCGCCGCGTATCGACAGCACCGCCGCCCAGCGCCGTGGCGACCTCGGCACGGAGCAGTGCGGCTACCGCCTGCTCACGCTCCGGGACGGACAGACCTGACAGGCGGTCCACGAATGTCGCCTGGGCGGTGGCATCGGGAGCAGCCGGGGATACGGCGCTCACGTGAACCAAGCCGCGTAGCAGCGCGGGCAGTTCGGTGGGTCGGTCGGCAAGCGCGGCCCTGTCGACCCGCAGCGGTACAACCGCGGCGTCCGGTGCGGACAGTGCGGCGTCGAACAGGGCGAGGCCCTGCTCGTTCGAGATGGCCGCCATGCCGAGGCGAGCGAGCCGCGCCAGGTCGCCGGCACCGACCGAGCCGGCCATGCCCGCTTCACGCCACGGCGCCCATGCCATCGCCGTAGCCGGCAGCCCGACCGCGACGCGCTGTTCAGCCAGCGCGTCCAGGAACGCGTTCGCCGACGCGTAGTTCGCTTGCCCGGCCGCGCCGAACACCGCCGAGGCGGAGGAGAACAGCACGAAATGGTCGAGGCCGAGGTCCGCGGTGAGCGTGTGCAGGTGCCAGGCCGCGTCCACTTTCGGCCGTAGAACCCCGGCGAGCCGCTCCGGTGTGAGTGCCTCGGTCACTCCGTCGTCCAGTACACCTGCCGCGTGTACGACGCCGGTGAGCGGCCGGTTCGCCGGGATGCCGGCCAGCAGGTCCGCCACAGCGGCCCGGTCGGCGACATCGCACGCGGCGAACACCACTTCAGCCCCGGATTCGGTGAGCGCGTCCCTGAGTACGTTCGCGTTCGGGGCGGCCGAGCCCCGCCGACTGGCCAGCAGCAGCCGGCGTACGCCATGCGTGGTGGCCAGGTGTCGCGCGATCAGGTCGCCGAGCGCACCGCTGGCCCCGGTGATCAGTACGGTGCCGTCCGGCCGCCATGTCGGAGCCGTGCCTTGGCCCGCGGGCCCGAGCCGGGGCACCGCGATCCGTCCGTTCCGGATGGACGATTGCGGTTCGTCGAGAGTGAGCACGGCTGGTAGAGAGGCGAGCGAGACAGGTTTGCCGTCCGTCTCGACGAGCAGTACCCGGCCCGGGTGCTCGCGCTGCGCCGATCGAATCAGCCCGCGCACCGCAGCGGTGTCCAATTCCGGCCGGTCCTCGGTCAGCACCACGAGCCGCGCCGTTCCGCGGTCTCGGCTCAACCAGGCCTGGAGCGCCGCGAGTGCCCGCCGGGCCGCGGCATGGACCCGCGCAGGCATGTCGTCCTCGGTGCCTGTACGCCACGGCAGAACGACCATGTCCGGGAGGTGATCCGCCTTGTCGAGCGCGGCCAGGTCAGGAAGCCGGGTGACGGCGCGCCCGTGGTGGGACAACGCCTCGGTCAGGCCGGTGAAGGGCTCGTCCACGATCGCGACCGAGCCGGTGGCACCGGTTCTCGCGTCGATCGGAATCCAGTCGATGCGCAGCGGGCGCTCAGCCGTGCCGGCCAAGCGGTCGGCCGGCACCGTACGCACAGTCATCTCGTCCACGGTCACGACCGGCTTCCCGGCCGGGTCAGCCAGCTCGACCCGGATGGTGTCCTCCCGCAACCGGGTGATCCGGACCGCCGCAACTGTCGCGCCGGGTTCGTGCACCCGAACCCCGGACCAGGAGAACGGCAGGCGGGGTCCTGCCTCGGCGGTGAAGAAACTCAGCACGCCGGCGCCATGCAGGGCCGCGTCGAGCAGTACTGGGTGGACGAGGTAACCGGCGGCGTCCTCGGCGATCCTGACGTCGGCCAGAACGGTTTCGCGGGCAGCTGACACCGCAGTCACACGTCGGAAGGCTGGGCCGTAGCTCAGGCCAGTGGCCGCAAGTCCGCTGTACAGCTCGTCCACCGACAGCTCCGCAGCGGCCTCGACCGGGACAGCTGCACCGGTCGGGGGCGGTGTGCCAACGGGTACGAGGGCGCCCGAGGCATGCCGGGTCCAGGCCGTCGAACCATTTTCCCGCGAGTGCACCGTGACAGCGCGGCGTCCCGCGGCGTCCTCGGCTCCGACCTCGATCTGGACGAGCATCGGGTCCTGCTCGGTGAGGGTCAAGGGAGCGGCCAGCACCAGCTCCGCCAACTCGCCGGCCCCGACCTCGGCGCCTGCCGCGAGCACGAGCTCGACCAGCGCCGCGCCGGGAACCACGACCGCGCCGGCAACGACGTGGTCGGCCAACCACGGAGCAGCGGCCACCGACAGGGCGGTGGTGAACACTTCGGTGTGTCCGGGCAGGTAGATCCTCGCGCCCAACAGCGGATGTGCCGCGACCCGCAAGCCGAGCGAAGCGGGCGCGGTGCCGGGACGGTGGTCGAGCCAGAACCGGCGGCGCTGGAAGGGATACGTCGGCAAGGGCACTCGCCGCCCCTTCGGCAGCACGACCGTCCAGTCCACCTCGATCCCGGTGACGTGCAGCCCGGCCAGTCCTGTCATCAGTCCGGCCACCTCCGATCGGTTGCGATGCTGGGCAGGCACGCACCCGATCGGCTCGTCCGCGCACGCCTGCTCGACCAGCGCGGTCAGAACCGGTGCGGGCCCCACCTCGAACGTCGCGGTGACCCCATCGGCCACCAGGGCGCGCACGCCGTCGTGGAAACGCACGGGCACGCTTGCATGCTGAATCCAGTAATCCGGCGAGAGCATCAGATCGTCCTCGGCGAACCGCCCGGTCACGTTGGAAACAAGCGCGATCGTGGGCGGCCCGAAGGTGAGGGTTTCCAACACCGCGCGGAACTCGGCGAGCATCGGCTCCATCAGCGGCGAATGGAAGGCATGGCTGACGTTGAGCCAGGTGGTCCTGCGTCCGGCCGAACCGAGTGCGTCGGCGGCCGCAGCGACCGCCGCCTGCGTCCCGGAGAGCACCACGGCGTTCGGCGCGTTCACGGCCGCGATCGCGACGTCGACAGACCCGGCCGGGAGCAATTCGGCGGCGTGCCGCTCATCGGCTTCCACCGCGACCATCGCACCGCCGGAGGGCAGCGCCTGCATCAGCCGGCCGCGGGCGGCGACCAGCGCGCACGCGTCCGCCAAGCTCAGCACCCCGGCGACGTGCGCTGCGGTTACCTCGCCGATGGAGTGGCCGGCCACCACATCCGGCCGAACGCCCCAACTCTCCACCAGCCGATACATACTGACCTCGAACGCGAACAACGCGGCCTGTGTATAGCCGGTCCGGTCGAGCAGGTGCGCGTCGGTGGACTCCTCGGGAGCGAACATCACCTCCCTGACGGATCGGTAACCGTGCGGCGCGAGCGAACGGTCCAGTTCCCCGCAGATCTCGTCGAGTGTCTCCGCGAACACCGGGTACCGGGACGCCAGTTCACGGCCCATCCCGGCCCGCTGGCTGCCCTGCCCGGTGAACAGCACCGCGAGTCGCCCGCCCGACTGGAACTGTCCGCGCACCACACCCGGTGCAGACCGTCCCTCGGCTACGGCAACCAACCCGGCCTGCAGCGTGCCTTCGTCTGCGCCGACCACGACGGCCCGTTCGGTGAACGCCTCCAACTGGGCGAGGGAGTGCGCGAGATCAGCTGGGCCCACAGCCGCGAGCAGGGACTGGAACTGCTCGGCTCGCGCGCGCAACGCCTCGGGGTCGTGGGCGCTGAGCACCAGCGGCACCGGGCCCTCGCCGTCCCACGGCGGGGATGGCAGCTCGGTTACATCGTCCGCCTGCTCGAGTACGACATGTGCGTTCGTTCCGCTGATTCCGAACGACGACACACCTGCCCGCCTCGGCCGACCACTCTCCGGCCACGCCACCGACCCCGACGACACCACCTCCACCCCGCCCGCCGCCCAGTCCACATGCGACGACGCCGGGTCGGCGTGCAGCGACCCGGGCACCACGCCGGCGTCCAAGGCGAGCACCATCTTCACCAGACCGGCCACGCCGGCCGCAGCCTGAGTGTGACCGATGTTCGACTTCACCGACCCGAGCAGCAGCGGCGCGGTGACCCGGTCGCGGCCGTACGTCTCCGACAGCGCCTGCACCTCGATCGGGTCACCCAACGCGGTACCGGTACCGTGGCCCTCCACCACATCGACATCTGAGGTCGACAGGCCGGCATCGGCGAGGGCGGCCCGGATCACCCGCTGCTGCGCCAGACCATTGGGTGCGGTCAGGCCATTGCTGGCGCCGTCCTGGTTCACCGCGGTCCCACGCACCACCGCCAGCACCCGGTGCCCCGACTCCCGCGCCCTCGACAACCGCTCCACCACGACCACACCGACGCCCTCGGCCCATCCCGTGCCATCCGCGCCGTCGCCATAGGACCGGCAGCGACCGTCTGCCGACAGACCACCCTGGCGGCTGAACTCCACGAACGTGAAAGGTGAGGACAGCACAGTGACGCCGCCGGCCAAGGCGACGTCGCACTCCCCGCCGCGCACCGAGCGCACGGCAAGATGGAGGGCCACCAAGGACGAGGAACACGCTGTGTCGATGGTGATCGCAGGTCCCTCGAAGCCGAACCGGTAGGCGACTCGGCCGGACGCGACGCTGCCCGCGCCGCCGGTCATCCGATGGCCGCGCAAATGCGTTGGCACACCATCGTAGGCAGCTGCGTAGTCGTGATACATCAGGCCGGTGAAGACCCCCGTCCGGCTTCCTCGCATCCCGCCGACATCGAAGCCGGCCCGCTCCAACGCCTCCCACGACACCTCCAGCAGCAACCGCTGCTGCGGATCCATCGCCACCGCCTCCCGCGGCGACACCCCGAAGAACCCGGCGTCGAAACCAGCGACGTCAGCCAGGAAGCCGCCAGATTGAGTCCGCGAACCACCGGGGCCATCCGCATCGGACAATGCGGCAAGGTCCCAGCCCCGATCAGCGGGAAACGGCGAGATCGCGTCCACCCCGTCCGACACCAGCCGCCACAAATCCTCCGGCGAGGCAACGCCCCCGGGCAAACGACAGGCCATCCCCACGATGACCACCGGATCAACACCGGCAGAGTTGTCCGACACCATCGGGGCAATCTCGGGAGCGGGCCCCCCGTCGGTGAGTGCGCGCACATGGTTGATGACCGCAGCCGGGGTCGGGTGATCGAACACGAGGCCGGCCGGGACGGACCGGCCGGTGCGACGTACGAGTCGGTTCCGCAATTCGACTGCACCCACCGAGTCCAGCCCCAGGCCCTGGAACGTGGCACCGACGTCCAAGCCGGTTGCAGACGGCAGGCCGAGCACTCCGGCCACCTCGGCCAGCACCAGGTCCTTGACCGCCGAGCCCGTGAGCGCGGGCAACGCCGTATCCGTGGACCGCGTGACAGCCGGCTCGTCGCCGAGCCAGAACCGGGAGCGCTGGAACGGGTATGCGGGCAGCACTGTCCGTTCACGAGCCCGCACGCCCAGGTCCGCGAACACCGTCGGCCAGTCGATTGAAACCCCTCGGCTGTGGAACGCCGTGAGCGCGGCAAGCAGGGTGGCAACCTCCGGACGGCGTGCTCGGCCCGCGCACGCGAAAAGCGACGTATCGTCGCTGACGCACTGCCTGCCCGCGCCGGTCAGCACCGCATCCGGGCCGACTTCCAGGAAGCGGGTGACACCGTGGGCCCGCGCCGTGCGGACCGCGTCGAGGAAGCGCACGGTGCCTCGCACATGCCGGACCCAGTAATCAGGTTGGCAGATCTCCTCGGCCGCGATCACCTCGCCGGTCAAGTCCGACACGATCGGCAGACGTGGCCGCTGATAGGTGAGGGTTTCCGCCACAGCTTGAAACTCGCCGAGCATCGGGTCCAGGTGTGCCGAGTGGAAAGCATGGCTGACCCGCAACCGCTGGACCCGCCGCCCGGCCGACTCCCACCTGCGTGCCAGCGCCAGCACGGCGTCGCGGTCGCCGGACAGCACGGTGTCGGTCGGGCCGTTGACCGCGGCGATGGCCACGCCGTCGGGGAGTTGGCCGAGTTCGGCCTCAGCCACCTCCACGGCCACCATCGCGCCGATCGACGGCAGCGCCTGCATCAGCCGACCACGCGCAGCCACCAACGTCGCGGCGTCTTCCAGCGACAGCACGCCGGCTGTCCGCGCGGCGGCCAACTCACCGATCGAGTGTCCAACAAGGACATCTGGCCGCACGCCCCACCGGTCCAGCGTTGCGGCGAGCGCCACCTCGTACGCGAAGAGCGCGGGCTGCGCATACTCGGTTCGGTTGAGCACGTCGGCGTCCGTACCGTCGAGCACCTCGCGCAGTGGTCGCGGCAGCAGCGGGTCCAGTCGCGCGGCAACAGCGTCGAACGCGTCCGCAAATGCGGGTACCGCGCGGCGCAGTTCAACGCCCATGCCGAGCCGCTGACTGCCCTGACCGGTGAACAGGAGCGCACATTTCCCGTCATCCACCACATCTGCACGGCCCCCACCGGCGACCAGGTCGTCAAGCCCTGCGCGCAATCCGGTGAGGTCGCCGGCAATGAATCCGGCACGGTGCGCGAAATGGGTGCGGGTGGATGCCAGCGAGTGCGCAACCGCGGCCGGCGGCAGACTCGGGTGAGCGTCCACGTGGGTGAGCAATCGGGATGCCTGATCTCGTACGGCCTGCTCGGTGCGGCCGGAAAGCAGCACCGGAAACGGCCCGGACTCGGACTCCGAAGCGGACTCGGGGTCGGAGTCGGCTGTCGACGGGGCCTGCCACTCGGCCAATACCAGGTGACAGTTGGTACCTCCCATGCCGAAGGAACTGACGCCGGCCACCAGCGGACGGCCGGTCGACGTCAGTGGCCGAAGTTCCGTGTTCACCGTCAAGCGGGTGGCAGTCAGGTCGATCTTCGGGTTGGGGGTGCGATAGTTCAGGCTCGGGGTGAGCATCCGATTGTGCAGGCACAGCACGACCTTCAGCAGACCGGCGATGCCGGCCGCACCTTCCAGGTGACCGAGCACCGTCTTGACCGAGCCGACCGGCAACGGCGCAGTCGCAGGCCGCACCGTTCCCAGCACCGCACCGAGCGAGGCGGCTTCAACGGGATCTCCCGTGGGGGTGCCCGTTCCGTGCAGTTCCACGAAGCCGACCTCGGCCGCATCAACACCGGAGTTGGCGTAGGCAGATCGCAGCAACTCAACCTGAGCATCGGCACTGGGTGAGGTGAGCGAGGGACCGCCGCCGTCGTTGTTCACCGCGCCGCCGCGGATCACTCCAAGCACTCTGTCGCCGTCCGCCAGGGCCCGCTCCAGCGGTTTGAGCACCACCATGCCGCCGCCTTCGCCGCGCACGTACCCGGCGGCCCGGGCGTCGAAGGTGTAGGCGCGACCGTCCGGCGACAACGCCCCGAAGCGGTCCGCGATCACGAACCCGCCGTCGGTGATGTTCAGCTGCACACCGCCGGCCAGTGCGGTGGTCGCGGCACCCGACCACAAGCTCTCACAGGCCAGCAGCACCGACACAAGCGACGACGACTGTCCTGAGTCGACCGTCATGCTCGGTCCGCGGAGACCGAGCACGTAGGAGATCCGGTTGGCGAGGATGCTCCGGTTGAGGCCCGTGAGGGTGGTGGCGCCGGCCTCGGCCGCGCCGCGCTGCCGGCACAGCTCCGCGTAGTCGTCCGTCATCGCACCGAGGAACACGCCAGTACGGCTGTGTCGCAATGTACTCGGCACGATGCCTGCGTGTTCCAGTGCCTCCCAGGCAAGTTCGAGCGCCAGCCGCTGCTGCGGGTCCATGCTCACGGCCTCGCGCGGCGGGATACCGAAGAATTCGGGGTCGAACCGATCCACCTCGGCCAGGAAGCCGCCCATGCGGTCGGCGGGCAGACCCCGGCCGGCCGGGGCGGCGCCGACAGCGCTTCGACCGGACCGCAACAGGTCCCACAGCTCCTCAACCGTAGAAGCACCTGGCAGCCGACAGGCCAGACCGATCACGGCGATCGGTTCAGGTGCGCTGAGGTCGCTTGCCATTGCCATCGTGATCCCTTCTGAGTCCCTCGGGCAGCAACGCAGTTCGAGGCACTGGCATCCCGGCGCATCAGGTTTGCGGGCACGCCGGCTCGACCGGTGGTAAGGAGTGCGTCGTGTGTGGTCACGATGCCGAAACAGCCCAAGGAGAACGTGGCCGGATCAAAGGAAGTGGTCCGGTTGTGATCCTGTCCTGCGCCTCAGCGACGTCATCGCGTCGCGGACGCTGTCCACTGGATCGTCGAACTCATCCCCGCAGGGTCTGTTCGCCGGTTCTGGCATGCCCGACCGGCCATCCCTCGGACTTGACCGCTGTGCTCATCGACCCGCCCTCCCTCGGCAGCAGCGGGGTCAACGCGTTGGCACCGAGGCGCTCTCGCAACGTGGGATCCGACACACCCAATCCCGCCGACGGAGCCATGCACAGTATCCCGATCTTGCCGACATGCTCGTTCAACTGCAGTCGGCGGCACGCATCGGCGGCGTCATCGAGCTGGTAGATCTCCGACAGCACTGGTTTGATGCTCCCGTCTGCGATCAGCCGGGTACACTCAACGGCTTCTTGCAGGTTGGCGCCGTGGCTGCCTATCACGCTCTTCAGCTTCATCCACAGGTACCTGTTGTCATAACTGTGCTGGTAGCCGGAGCTGGAGCCACATGTGATCACCACGCCTCCGCGGCGAACAACGAACACCGACACGCCGAAGGTGGCTCGACCGGTGTGCTCGAACACGATGTCCGGGTCACGCCCTACCAGTTCGCGGATCTTCGAGCCCAGCCGCTTCCCCAGCCTGATCACTGCGTCCGGCTCGGCGTCAGAGTCGCCATCAAGGCCTATCTCGGTGCGATCTATGACGAAATCGCATCCCAGCTTGCGTACCGCTTCGGCCTTGCGCGCGGAGCTCACCACGCCGATCGGGATTCCGCCGCCGTTCTTCACCATCTGCACCGCGAAGGCTCCCAAGCCGCCTGCGGCACCCCAGATCAGGACGACGTCGCCCTGCTTGAGTCGCGCGCCATGCTTGCCGACCAGCATTCGATACACCGTGGTGGCGCACAGTGTGTTCGAGGCGGCCTCCTCCCAAGTGAGGTGCTTCGGCTTGGGTATCAACTGGCTTGCTCGTACAACCGTGTACTCGGCCATGGAACCGAAGTTGGTCTCGAAACCCCAGGCCCGCTGATTTTCGCCCATCATCCCGTCGTCATGGGTCCCGTGCTCCTGGTCGTCCACCTGTGAGGGGTGGATCACGACCTCGTCACCGATCTTCCACCGGCGCACACCGGAACCGACGCGCACAATGACTCCGGCACCGTCGGAACCGATGACATGGTGTGGCTGGTCGTGACGGGTGGCCCAACCGCCCTGTCGCCCGAGCTGTTTCAGGAAATTGAACGTCGGCACGGGCAAGAACATCGCCGACCACACGGAGTTGTAGTTGACCGCGCTCGCCATCACAGCGACAAGCACCTCGTCGGGCGCGATCTCGGGCATGGGCACCTGGCCCACCACCAAGGACTTCCGCACATCCTTGTCAGTGGCATCGCCGAACATGGCGACGTCCTGGGCCCTGAGATAAGCCGCCTTGTACGTGGCAGGCAGGACGGCCCGCTCCAACTCTGCGGGGTCGGCGCCACCATGCAGAGCTTCGCTCAGTTCCATTCCATTACTCTTTCTCCTCTTTCCGATCTCCCGGATCTTGCTTGACGGCGGAGGCCGACGTGTCCTGGTCGGTGAGGTCGGCGGTGACCGCCTCGTCCTGCGCGCGGGTGCCGTCCGGCACGGCGGCGGGGTGCCGGGCCACCGCGCGCAGCCGCAGCTCGCGGGCGGCCGGCCGGGTAGCACGTCCGAGCCCACGAAACTGGTGGCGCCGAGCACGGCCACCAGGGGCCGGCCGGCCGGTTCCGTTGTCATCCGGTGCCTCCCGGGGCGGGCAGTCGGATGCGGTGCGTCGGGACACGGGAGTACCTGTGGCACAGCGGGCCCCAGTGCCTGCCCGCGTCCGGCTCGCCCGATGGTGCTGCCGTCCGATCGGGTGCGGGCGGAGAAGCGGTGGAGGCGACCGGGCCCGGGCGGCGTGGACCGCGGGCTCGATCCGCTGCACCATCCTCTGGTTACTCCGCCGGATCCCCCGGCCGTGCGGGAGGCGCTTTGTGAGCTCGCGAAGGTCGATGCCTACGCCTACCCGTGGCCGTTCGACGCTGCCGGCGACCGACACCTCGATCGCTCCGGAAGTGCTGAGCCCGGGCTGGGCCGACCATGCACACCCAGTGGTTCCGGGCCGTGCGGCGTCAGACCACACCCGCACCCGGCGGGCTGACCGACAAGGGCACCAAGGGCAAGCGGGCCCGGAGTCTGCGGTCCTGGTCGTAGGCGCTGTTCGCGGCGACCCGTTCGAAGGACACCGAGGCGCGGCGGGCCCGCTTGACCATCCACCACCGAGCTCGGTCTTGGTGTTCAGCACGCTCGCCCGGAGCCTGTGGGGATCCTCGCTTCGTTACACCGGTCGGTGTCGGTGGCTCAGGCGCAGAACACCACGACCTGACAGTTCTCGATCTGCCCGGTGCTGCCGACGTACTGCCTTGCCATCCCGGCCGGTTTCACGCCCTTCTTGAGGAAGGCGGTCTCGTCCAGGACCAGTCCGCCCGTCCGAGGTGGACAACGACGAACTTCCCTACGCGGTCATGGAGATGGTCCGCACGCCGCACGGAGCGGGCCAGGGACCATTGCACCCGGTCCAGCGTGACATGCGCGGCGTGCTCCGCGATCTGCCATCCCCCGCTCCACCGGAGCGATCAACGCCTTGATGTGGGCCATCGCCACCCGACGCGGCTCGACCCGCCCGAACACCCCCACCGGACAGGGAAGTCGTCGAACTACCCACCCACACCTGCACGGCACACTCCGTCGTCACACCGAAGACAACGAGCTACAGCCGCACCAGCTACAACTCACGGCTGTAGTACCAGGAGGTCGACGCTGCCCATGCGGCCGAACGCCAACAGCGCTCCCAGAACGACAGTTCACAGAAGAAACCCTAAGCGCTGTCCCGTAATCCCTGGCGGGCGCACGACGACAGCTACGGCACCTCGCCGCGTCGTCAAAACGCCCGAATACAGCCAGTATGCGAGCGCCCCTCCGCCTTGCGATGCACCACATCTGACGCCGCGCGCCGATCCACCAGGGACTACGGGACAGCCCTTAGTCCTGGATCAAACACAAAGAGGCGAATGCGCGCGAAGGTTAATTTTGCACCCTTTGGAGCCTCCAGGGCTTCGTCGTTCACCGCGCGTCCACCACTACGTTGAAGACTTTCGCGAAGAATGACCGATATGCGGCTTAGGCTTAACCGGATCGCGACCTGACCAGCCTTGACGTGCCACACGGGCAGTTGAAATCGTCAGCAGCGGCGCTGCTGAATCATGCGGCCGCCTTGAATTGGCTTACTCCCACGCGAGGTTGTCGCTTCATGCCCGGCGCACCACTCTCTCCTCCTTCGCCTACCTGCGCAGCTCCGTCAGCAGGCCTCAGGCTCGTACACCGGAACGGTTTCGCACAACTCATTTTCTGACCCCCGAGGATCCGCACGTCCTGTCCGAGCGCTCGCGACCCGGTGCCCGGTCAACGCGGCCAAGCGTCCAGTCACTCACCGGATTTGCGGGCCCTGATTTTCAAGAAAGGCCGGCTCACAGTGCTGCGTTACATCGCCCGCAAAGCCGTCGGCTGGTTTTTGATGATCGCTGTCGCAACCAACCTCACGTATTTCCTCGCTAACGCATTTCTTAAGCCTGCGTCGAACTACACCGCGTTGCGACCGCCTCGAACTCCAGCCCAGATCAACCAGTCGCTGGCGCTTTACAATCTCAATCCAGACAAACCGATCATGGATCGGTGGTGGCACTGGATCACTCAGATCGTGACTCATTTCGACTGGGGCCAGTCGCCAACCGGGGGCAGCGTCAACGACCAGGTCTCCTACCGGATCTTCGTCAGCGGCCAACTCGTCCTGGCCTCGACGATCCTGTCCATCATCATCGGTGTCGGGCTGGGCGTCTACACCGCGTCGCGCCAGTACAAGGCCGGCGACCGGGTATGGCAGGGCATCTCCGTGATCTCCTTCAACACGCCCTCCGCGGTGGCCTCGCTCGGCGTGGTGCTCGCGGCCATCGCGCTCAACCAGTCCCTCGGCAGCACGCTGCTGCCCGTCGCCGGAGCGCAGAGCCCCGATGTCGTCGGGTTCTGGCCGGTCCTGGGGTCACGGGCGATGCACGCGATTCTTCCCACGATCTCGCTGACGTTCATCTCGTACGCCGGATACCACCTGTTGCAGCGCTCTCTGCTGCTGGACCACATCAACTCCGACTACGTGCGTACCGCACGGTCCAAGGGACTGACGCGGAAGCAGGCCATCTACCGGCACGGGCTGCGGACCTCGATCATTCCCGTCGCCACTCAGGTCGCGTTCGCGATGCCCGCGCTCTTCACCGGCGCGGTCATCACGGAAACGGTCTTCGCGTGGCATGGCATGGGTGAGTACTTCACCAAGACCATCAGCACGAACGACGTGCACGGCGTCGTCGCTGTCGCAGCCTTCGGTGCCCTCATGACGGCCATCGGCGCGATCCTGGCCGACCTCGTCGTCGTGGCCCTCGACCCCAGGATCAGGGTGAGCTGACGTGGCCATCAACATGCCCGGCGCCGGAACCGCCCCCGAAGAGGCGCGCCCCGAGACCGCCGAAGCACTGGAACCGGGAAGGGCCGGAACCGGTGGCAAGCGCCTCTCCCCCTCCCGGCTCTACATGCGGCGCTTCGCGCGCAACAAGCCCGCGCTCGGCGGTCTGATCCTCTTCGTCCTGCTCGTGTTCTTCTCGGTGTTCGGCCGGTATCTGACCCAATGGGACCACATGGAGGCGGACTTCACCGCGCTCTCCGTCGCCCCCGGGGTCGGGGGCCATCTCCTGGGCACCAACGGCGCGGGCAACGACGTCTACGCCCAGCTCGTGCACGGCCTCGGCAGGTCGCTGATCATCGCCGTGACGGTGTCGCTCCTGACCACCGCCATCGCCGGTCTGTTCGGCACCACCGCCGCCTACTTCGGCGGGAAGATCGAGCGGGCGATGCTCGGTTTCGTGCACTTCCTGCTCATCCTGCCCTCGTTCCTCATCATCGCCCTGGTCGGTACGCACTACCGGGGTGAGTGGCAGGTTCTGGTCGTGGTCCTCACGCTGTTCGGCTGGATGCTCACCGCCCGGGTGATCTGGTCCCTGGCCACGTCCCTCCGGGAGCGCGAGTACGTGATGGCGGCCCGCTTCATGGGCGTCAGCCCGATCCGCACCATCATCCGCCACCTCGTACCGAACATCGGGTCCCTGCTGATCGTGACGTTCACCCTCGGTGTCGCCTCGACCGTGCAGTCCGAGACGGCACTCTCCTTCATCGGATTCGGCGTCAAGCAGCCCGACGTGTCCCTGGGTTCCATGCTTGCCGACGGGCAGAACACGCTGTCCACCGCTCCCTGGTTGTTCTACCTGCCGGCGGCCCTGGTGGTGCTGCTCACCGTGGCCATGGCCCTCATCGGTGACGGTCTGCGCGACGCCCTGGACCCCACATCGCAGTCTGGAGGCCGCGCATGATCGAGCAGCGCGCTGTCACGACCGAGCCCGGCACCCAGCGGGCCCTGCTGTCCGTGCGTGATCTGAAGGTCGCCTTCCCCTCGGAGGCCGGCCGGGTGGACGCCGTTCGCGGTGTCTCCTTCGACCTGCACCGCGGCAAGACCCTCGGCATCGTGGGCGAATCCGGTTCGGGCAAGTCCGTCACGTCGATGGCCGTCATGGGGCTGCTTCCCGAGTACGCCTCGGTCACCGGCGAGATCATGCTCGACGGGAAGAACCTCCTCGACCTGGACGACCGGCGGATGTCCAAGGTCCGCGGTCAGCGGATCGGCATGATCTTCCAGGACCCGCTCTCGTCGCTCACTCCGATCTTCAGCATCGGGGCCCAGATCGTCGAGTCCCTCCAGATCCACCAGGAGATCTCGTCCGCAGCCGCCTGGAAGCGGGCCGTCGAGCTGCTGGACCTGGTCGGCATCCCCAACCCGGACCGCCGCGCCAAGGGGTTCCCGCACGAGTTCTCGGGCGGCATGCGGCAGCGGGCCGTGATCGCCATGGCCATCGCGAACGACCCCGACCTGATCATCGCCGACGAGCCGACGACCGCCCTGGACGTCACCGTGCAGGCCCAGATCCTCGACGTCCTCAAGACGGCCCAGCGCGAGACCGGCGCCGCGGTCATCATGATCACCCACGACCTCGGGGTGGTGGCCGGCTCCGCCGACGACGTCATGGTGATGTACGCCGGTCGCCCGGTCGAGCACGCCGGGGTGGACGAGCTCTTCGCGCAGCCCCGGATGCCGTACACCATCGGCCTGATGGGCGCGATCCCCCGCCTGGACGACCGCGACAGGGAAGCGCTGACCCCGGTTCCGGGTACTCCGCCGCTCCTGGTGGACCTTCCCGACGCCTGTCCGTTCGCGGCGCGCTGCCCCGCGGTCGAGGACGACTGCCGGGAGGCCGAGCCGCCGCTGCTGGCCATCGCCGGGAGTGACGCCGGTGCGGGGCACTCGACGGCCTGCCGGCGTGCCGCGGAGATCCGTGACGGCGCCATCGGCGGTGAGCCGATCTACCCCGTCCCGGCCGAGCGGGAGAGCCGCGTCGCGGACGTCCCCCGTGAGGACCGGCCGAAGGTCCTGGAACTCTCCGGTGTCACGAAGACCTTCCCGCTCACCAAGGGCGGCCTGCTCAAGCGCAAGGTGGGCACGGTCTTCGCGGTCAACGGCATCGACCTGGACATCCGCGAGGGAGAGACGCTCGGGCTGGTCGGCGAGTCGGGGTGCGGGAAGACCACCACTCTGCTGGAGATCATGGGGCTGAAGCCGCCCGAGCAGGGCAGCATCGCCGTCTGCGGCCAGGACACGGCCGACCTGAAGCGGAAGCAGGACATCAGCGCCGTCCGCCGCAACATCCAGATGGTGTTCCAGGACCCCATGGGCGCGCTGGACCCCCGCATGACGGTCTTCGACATCCTCGCGGAACCGCTCCGCGCGATCGGCGAACGCGACAAGGAGGTGCTCAGCACCAAGGTCGCGGACCTCATGGAGCTGGTGGGGCTCGACCCCGAGCACCGTGACCGCTTCCCCTCCGCATTCTCCGGCGGACAGCGGCAGCGCATCGGCATCGCCCGGGCGCTCTCCACCAAGCCCCAGCTGCTCGTGCTCGACGAGCCGGTCTCGGCTCTCGACGTCTCGGTGCAGGCCGGCGTCATCAACCTGCTCAACGACCTCAAGGCCGAGCTGGGCCTGTCCTACCTCTTCGTCGCCCACGACCTGTCGGTGGTGTGCCACATCTCCGACCGTGTGGCGGTGATGTACCTGGGCCGGATCGTCGAGATCGGGGCCACCGACTCCGTCTTCGACAACCCCAGGCACCCCTACACCAAGGCGCTCCTCTCCGCGATCCCCCTGCCCGATCCGGTGGCCGAGCGCACCCGGGAACGCGTCCTCCTGGAGGGCGACCTTCCCAGTCCCACCGACGAACGGCCCGGTTGCCGGTTCGTCTCCAGGTGTCCGCTCCACACGACGTTGTCGGAGCCGCAGAAGGAGCAGTGTCGCGGGGTCACTCCTCTGCTCACCGAGAGGGGGGACCCGGACCACCGCGACGCATGCCATTTCGCGGGCACGACCACGTCTGTCGACAACTAAGTCAGAAAGGCCAAGGCCGTCATGAGAAAGATCTCCCTGAGCCTGGTGGCGCTCGCCGCCACCTCTTCCCTCGTCCTCTCCGGGTGCAGCAGCGACTCCGGCGACTCCGGGCAGGAGAAGTCCAAGGGCGCCACCTCCGAGAAGGACGTCCTGACTTCGTACAACCCCCAGCCTGCGAGCAACCTGAAGCAGGGGGGCAAGATGACGCTTCCCATCGTGGAGATCCCCGATCAGCTCAACCACCTGCAGGGCAACGCTTCGCTGTACACAGCGAAGATCGCCTGGTTCTACACGCCGCAGCTGTCCTTCAACGACCCCAAGGGCAACATCACCTTCAACAAGGACTACCTGACCGACGTCAAGCAGGAGACGGTGGGTGGCGACACCCAGGTCACGTACACCATCAACCCGAAGGCCAAGTGGAACGACGGCCAGGACATCGACTGGACCGCGTTCCGTGACACCTGGACCGCGCTCAACGGGAAGAACAAGGAGTACAACGTCTCGTCCACGGACGGGTACTCCAGCATCACCTCGGTGAAGAAGGGCAAGGACGACAAGCAGGCGATCGTCACCTTCAAGGGCGCGTTCGTCTACTGGAAGTCCCTCTTCTACGAGCTCGTCAACCCGCACATCGCCAAGGCCGAGGCCTTCAACAAGGCGTACGTGAACAACCCTCACGCGGAGTGGGGTGCCGGTCCTTACACCATCTCCAAGTTCGACGCCAAGGGCGGCACCGTCTCCTTCAAGCCCAACCCCAAGTGGTGGGGCGATAAGCCGCATCTGGACGAGTTCACCTTCGTGCAGATGGAGTCGAGCGCCAGCATCAACGCCTTCAAGAACGGCCAGATCGACGGGGTCTCGGCGGCCGATGCCGAGGAGCTCAACCAGGTGAAGTCGGTGAAGGGGACCGAGCTTCGCCGCGGCACGACCACCTCCAACAACCTCCTCGTCTTCAACAGCACCTCGCCGCAGCTGAAGGACCTGGCGGTGCGCAAGGCCGTGATGGAGGGAATCGACCGCGCTCAGCTCGCGAAGATCACCTTCCAGGGACTCGGGTACACCGAGCCGCTGCCCGGCTCCTTCACCCTCTTCCCCTTCCAGAAGGGGTACCAGGACACCTTCGGCAAGCTCGTGAAGTTCGACGCCGAGAAGGCGAAGAAGGACCTGGACGCCGCCGGCTGGAAGGCCGGCTCGGACGGTGTGCGTGCCAAGGACGGCAAGAAGCTGGAACTGAGCTTCCCCACCATCGGTGACAGCTCCACCGTCAAGGCCCGTGCCACTGCCATCGCCCAGATGATGAAGAACATCGGCGTCAAGGTGGACATCAAGGCGCACCCCTCCGCCGACTTCAACAAGGTGTTCACCGAGCGCTCCTTCGACATCTTCGGGATGGGCTTCATCTCCAGCGACCCGAACGGCATGCTCTACATCTGCCAGATGTACTGCTCCGACTCGACGCTCAACGTCTCCCGCTCGGTGCCGAAGAGCCTGGACGAGGAGACCAAGGCCGTCACCAACCTGCCGACCCTGGACGAGCAGATCAAGGCCGGCAACGAGGTCGAGATGAAGGCCATGGAGACCTACGGCATCATGCCGCTCCACAACGGCACCACCATCTGGGCCGTCAAGAAGGGGCTCGCCAACTTCGGCGCGGCCCAGTTCTACGGCAGCTACGGCAACCTCGGCCAGCCCGAGCTGATCGGCTGGCAGAAGTAGTAAGCCGCCCTGCCGGGGGC
>NZ_JBHVFF010000044.1:0-37985 GCF_042801895.1 Streptomyces sp. NPDC057543
GGCCCCCGACCGCACTGGTCGGGGCCCGCTCGCACAAGCTCCCCTGCCAGGATTCGAACCCGGACAAATGGCACCAAAAGCCACTGTGCTGCCGTTACACCACAGGGGACAGCAAAGCCGATCGACTGGACATACCGTCAGGTCGTCGACCGGGCAGACAACACTATGCCGTACCACCGGCCCCGGACGCGACGGGTCACGGTGCCCCGATCCGCGCCTCCTGTCCAGGTCGCCCGAAAACGAGGTGCGTCCGCCCGTAGTCTGGACGCCATGACCACAACGGGGGCATACCGGGAAGCCGCGGGTCCGACCACCCGCGGCTATTGGTGGTGGGAAAGGCGGCGCGGCGTCGCCCTGGACGTAGGGCTCGCGGTCCTGTCGGCGCTGGAATGCGCTCTGGAGGGGGTGGAATTCGCCGGGAACACCGGGCTGCCGGTGCCGGTCGGCGTGGTGTTCGGGCTGCTCGCGGGGGCTGTGCTGGTGGTGCGGCGCCGCTGGCCGATCGCCGTGGTGCTGGTGTCGATCGCGACGACGCCCGCCGAGATGGGTTTCCTGATGGGGCTGGTCGGCCTCTACACACTGGCCGCTTCCGATGTGCCGCGCAGAATCACCGCGGTGCTGATGGGGATGTCCTTCACGGGGACGTTCATCGTCACGTACGTACGGCTGCGGCAGAGCGTCGACGCGCAGACCGATTTCGGGCGCGACGACTGGTACGTACCGCTGCTCTCGCTGTTCATGTCGCTCGGGCTCACCGCTCCGCCCGTGTTGTTCGGCCTGTACATAGGGGCCCGGCGACGGTTGATGGAGAGCCTGCGGGAGCGGGCGGACTCGCTGGAGCGGGAGCTTTCGCTGCTCGCCGACCGGGCCGAGGAGCGGGCCGAGTGGGCGCGTACGGAGGAGCGCACCAGGATCGCCCGTGAGATGCACGACGTGGTCGCTCACCGGGTCAGCCTGATGGTCGTGCACGCAGCGGCGCTGCAGGCTGTCGCGCCGAAGGATCCGGCGAAGGCGGTACGCAATGCCGCGCTGGTCGGTGACATGGGGCGGCAGGCGCTGACGGAGCTCCGCGAGATGCTCGGGGTTCTGCGGAGCGGGGAGCCCGCGCCGGCGCGGTCCGCGCAGGTGCCGCTCGCGTCGGTCGGCCGCACGGCCGCGGCCGTGGCGGCTGCCGCGGCGGAGGACGGGCCTCGGCTGCATGAGGTGGAGACCTTGGTCGGGGAGTCCAGGGCGGCCGGCATGACGGTGGAGCTCTCGGTGGACGGTGAGGCCCGCCCGTACGCTCCCGAGGTCGAGCAGACCGCGTACCGGGTGGTGCAGGAGGCCTTGACGAACGTGCACAAGCACGCGGCCGGCGCGAAGACGTGGGTGCGGCTCGCGCACCGGGACTCGGAGGTCGCGATGCAGGTGGAGAACGGCCCGTCGGACGCCGCCACGGCGGACGCCGGGCTGCCGAGCGGGGGCAACGGGCTCGTCGGCATGCGGGAGCGGGTGCTGGGGCTCGGCGGCGTCTTCGTTTCCGGGCCGACGGATGCGGGGGGTTTCCGGGTGTCGGCGGTCCTGCCGGACCAGGGGGCGGCCTGACTCGCCAGGCGGGCGATTCCGGCCCGTCCGGCGTTCGAGGACGGAACCGGGACGGGGGCCGGGACGGAATCGTGACGGGCGCGGCCGGGTGCCGTCCTGTCCTCGATTGCCGGACGGGCTGGTTCGAGCCGGGGCCGACCGGAAGATCCAGGCTGCTCAGCCGGTGATCAGGCGGTCCGGCTGGATGCCGCCGATCAGAGTGGCGAGTGCCTGGTCGATGTCCGGGCCGAGGTACCAGTCCCCGGTGTGGTCGATGCTGTACACGCGTCCCTCGGTGTCGATCGCGAGGACGGCCTGCCCGTCCCCCTCCTCGCCGAGAGGGCAGACCTCGGTCTCCAGCGCCCGGCCGAGGTCGCCGAGCGTGCGGGCGAGATGCAGCCCGCTCATCGGGTCGATGCGTACGGGGGACGGCGCGATCTGCCGGCCGGGCGCGGACGCCGTGATGTGGAGTCCGCCGAATTCCGCCCACGCCTCGACGGCGGCCGGGAAGACCGCGTGCTGATGACCGGCGGGTGACGCGTGCGAGCGGAGCGCGTCGGCCCATTCCTCGGCCCGGCGGATGTCCCAGCGGCCGGGCTGCCAGCCCGCGGCGCGCAGGGCGGCGTCGACGGCGACGGGGAAGCGGGTCGTGGCGTGGGGGTCCCGGCCTGTGGGGCCTGCCTGTTCGGGTAGGTCGGTTCGGTCGTGCATCGGCGCCCGGTCAGCCCTTCTCGGCGGCGGTCGCCGCCCCGGTGGTCGTGAGGTCGACGGGACGTACGCCGAAGTGGGCGAGCATCTCCGTGCAGGAGCGGCACGGCGGTGCGTAACTGCCGTGCATCGGGTCGCCGTCCTCGCGGATGCGCCGTGTGGTGAGCCGTGAGTGCTTCAGGGCACGGCGGGCTTCGCCGTTGGTCAGTGGTTTGCGCTGGGCCCGCTTGGAGCGGCCTGCGTCCGCGGCGGTGAGTTGCCGGGACAGCAGTATCGCTTCGGGGCAGCGGCCGGTGAAGCGTTCGCGCTGGCCACTGGTGAGGGTGTCGAGGAAGTCCTGGACGAGGGGGTGCAGTACGGGCGGCTGGTCGCCCTTGCCCGCGGTGCAGGTGAGCGTCTCGCCGCGTACGGACAGCGCCGCGGCCACCGTGGGCAGGATGCCGTCGCGGCGGTGGTGCAGGCGGGGTGTGGGGCTGGTTCCGGTGTTGCTCCAGCTGAGGCGTGGGTCCCCGGTCGTGACTGGTCGTGCGGTGTGCATTGGCGCTTTCCCTCCCGTGCCCGCAGCGGTAGCTGCGCGATGTGCACGCCCCCGAGTTGCGGTGACAGCCTGCCAAATGTCCCAGCTGGTCGGGAAGCTGGGGCGGGGAAACGCGCCTCCGTGTCGCCGGAGGTAGCAGGAGCGTTGCTTGTCCGTCACGCCGTCGTGACGGTTCGTGACGGTGGGGAAAGGGGGTGGCGTACGAGCGAGACCTGCTCTTGCGCCACCGCATAGGCTGTGCGCGGACCGCCCCCTTGGGCAGGTCGGTCCTCACCAGTCAGACGCAGCAGGGGGCAACCGCCATGACGACAGGTCGGCTCGGGCAGCAAGCCGCGCCACCGAACGCGGCCTATGCCGGGCAGCTCGTGCATTTCCCGGACCCGGTCCGGGCTTCCCGCCATCCCAGAGGCGTGCGGATGGACGAGCACGGCAGCCCGGACTTCGCGCCGTACGCGCGCGCCGCCGTCGAGATCGCCGAGCCTCCGCCGGGTTTCGGCGTCGATGAGCTGCGGCTCACCGACTATGTCTCGGCCAATGCGGCGCTGGCGGCGAGTGGCCATGAGCTGTGGGACACGATTCCCGCGGTAGCGACCCCGCACGGCTGGACCTGGCACCACGTCCCCGGTGGTCGGCGCATGGAGCTGATTCCGGTCGAGGTCAAGGCGTTGCTCAGGCACCATGGCGGCCTCGCTGCCACGGCGGTCGACCAGAACAAGCGCGGCACGCGCCCCTTGCAGGAGACCCGGCCCGCGCACTTCCGGCTGCCCAAGGGCGCCGTGGCGGTGAGCGAGCAGCAGATCCAGGGCGTGGAGGAGGACCTCGGTTACCGGTTGCCCGGTGCGTACCGGTCCTTCCTGAAGGCGGCGGGCGGTTCGGCTCCGGTCGGGGCGGCACTCGACGCGGAGCTCGGTCTCCTGGTCGACCAGCCGTTCTTCACGGTGCGCGAGGAGGCCGCCGTGAATGACCTCGTGTATGTGAACAAGTGCTTGCGGGACCACCTCACCAAGGACTACCTGGGCGTCGGCTTCGTCCAGGGGGGCCTTCTCGCGGTGAAGGTGAAGGGCCATGGGGTCGGCTCGGTCTGGTTCTGCGCGTACGACGACGCCCGGGACCAGGACGGCTGGACGGTGCAGGAGCGGGTGGACCGGCTGCTGCTGCCGTGCGGCGGCGATTTCGATTCCTTCCTGCAGCGTCTGGCGGGTAATCCGCCGGAGCTGGAGACCGTGGCGAACCTGATGGTGGACGGCGGCTTCGCGCGGGCCGTCCCGGTGGAGGGGTGAGCGCGATGGTGACCTTTGCGCAGGCGCAGGAGCGCGCGGACGAGTGGATCAACGGCGATGTGCCCGCGTACCAGCACCGTGAGGTGCGGGTGCGGGAGTTCGAGCTGGGCTTCGTGGTGTGGGGCGAGGACCGTGCCGAGGGTCCGGTCTCGGACGGGGGCCGGCAGCGGCTGGTGATCGCCCGGGACAGCGGTGAGGCCACGCTGTGGCCGGGGTTGCCGGTGGGTGAGGTGATCCGACGGTACGAGGAGGAGTACGGGGCGCACGACGCGGCTCCGGCCGCTCCGGAGCCGCCGCAGCGTATCGATCTGAATCAGACGTCGTTCCTGCTGAGCCCCCCGGAGTGGCTCCAGGACGCGGCCGACAAGCTGGGCATTCCGGATCAGCGCGCGGGGCGGGACGGGGGCGCGGCTCCTTCGTCGCCGTCGGAGCCCTCGGCCCCGTCGGCTTCTCCGGCTCCCTCGGACGGTTCGCGGGGTGGGCCGGTCGCTTACGAGCCGACGGCCAACGACGGCGTTCCGGCGTCCTCCGTCGCCGCGTCGCCGCCGAACGTGCCCGCTGGGGCCACCCCCTGGGCCGGGACCGACACCAATGCGGGTTCCGACGACGGCGCCGTGCCACTGCCGGCCACGGTGTTCGCGCCGCCGCTCTCGGGTGCAGACGACGAAGGGACCCCGCCTCCGGTCGTGCCGGCCGATGCGCCGACCGCCCTGATGTCGGGGGGCAGTCGGTTGCCGCCGACGGCGATCGCCCCCGGCCCGGAGCTGCGGGGCAGCGGTGCGCCCGCGCCGGGTGCGCCGGGTGCTTCCGGCCCGGCTCCCGATCCCGGCCCCGGTGACATCGCGGACGCGGCCACCAGTAGGGCCGTCGTGCCGCCGCGTGGTGCGCGTGGGGGCGGTCCGACGACTCCGCCGCCGCCGGGTGCCCCCGGTACGCCGGGTGCGCGGCCGGGTGCGCCTGTGCCGCCGCCCTCGGGCCCGGGTGCGCCCGGCGCTCCGGCAGGCGGGTACCTGCCTACCCAGCTCGTCTCCCAGCAGGGTCCGCCCGGTCCGCCCGGCCCACCCGGCCCTCCGGCACCCCCCGCTCCGCCTGGTTCGACGCCTCCGCCGGCCGGTGGTGGGATGCATCATGCCGCGACGATGCTGGCGGATCCGAGCATGGGCGGCCCGGGTGCGCCCCAGCCGCCCGGTCCTCCTGGTCCGCCCGCGCCTCCGGGGCCTCCTGGTCCGTCCGCGCCTCCTGGCCCTCCGGGTCCGCCTGGTCCGTCCGGTCCTCCTGGGCCTCCGGCACCCCCCCCTCCGCCTGGTTCGACGCCTCCGCCGGCCGGTGGTGGGATGCATCATGCCGCGACGATGCTGGCGGATCCGAGCATGGGCGGCCCGAGTGCGCCTCAGCCGCCCGGTCCTCCCGGCATGCCGCAGGGCGGCGCGCCCACGCCGCCGCCCCCGGCGTACGGGTATCCGCAGGCGCCCGTCGGCCAGCCGACCGTCGGCCCCGGCTACCAGGCCGTCCTGCGCTACCGCGCGCCCGACGGCAGCGAGCAGCAGCTGATCCGCCGCTCGGCGCCCGGCACCCCGCATCCCGAGTGGCAGATGCTGCACGAGCTGCGGGCCATGAACGTGCCGCCTCAGCAGGTCATCGAGCTGCACACCGAGCTGGAGTCGTGCGAGCTGCCCGGCGGGTACTGCGCGCGGATGATCCGGGAGACCTGGCCTCAGGTGCGGATCACCAGCGTCGCCCCGTACGGCACCGATCACGCCAGCCGTCAGCAGGGCATGCAGCATCTGCTCACGCATCAGGGTGAGCTGCATCAGGTGGCGGACGGGCCGGCGCGGCCGGCACCGGTACGGGCTCCGCTGCCGCAGATGCAGCCCGCGCCGCCGGTGCCGCCGGAGGCCGTCGCGCAGGAACTGCTGCAGGCCTTCGGGCCGCAGGGCATCCTCCGCTTCGATCAGCGCGCGGTGTCGCGTCAGGGCGTGCCCGAGGCCGTGGCACAGACGTTGGTGTGGGCGGGGCTGCCCGCCGACTTCGGACCGTTCTTCTGGGCGCAGCCGGGTCAGCCGGTGGTGCCGACGCTGGGTGAGCTGGCCGCCCAGCGGCAGGTGCAGGCCGCCCCGGACGCGGGGTCGTATCTCGTCATGGGGTCCGACTTCGGGCGGGCGATCTGTGTCCAGTACGGCACCGCGAACATCGTGGCGGTGCCGGTCGAGGCGGGTTCCCCCATGGGCGGGCACGGCCAGTCGGCAGCGCCGCAGTTCGTGAACACCGGGCTGCCGGAGTTCCAGCGTTCGATGGCGCTGCTCGGCCGGATGTGGCGGCTGCGGTTCGGGCTCAATCCGGAGCAGGCGGGCCGCTGGACGGTCGACTTCCAGGCCCAGTTGGTGGCGCTGGACGCGGCGGCGCTGGCGTCGCCGGAGAGCTGGTGGTCCGTACTGCTCGAGCAGATGTGGGACGGGCTGATCTGACCCGTCAGGTTTCCGCGTACGGCGCCCGGTTCCCCGTGAGGGGGGCCGGGCGCCGTGCTGTGTGCGGTCTGTGATGCCGGTCGCTTCCGTCCGGAAACTCGCCGGTCGATTCCGACTTCTGTGTCAATTGCCGCATCCTTAGACGTACTGCAGGTGGTCGGAGAGTCGGAAAGAGGCTTCAGGGATGAGTTCTGCACCGGTGTCCGCGCATGGCTTCGTCGGCGTACGAGGACGTGGCTACCGTCCCGAGCAGGTGGACCGGGCCGTGGGCGCGCTGTCGGCGGAGCGGGACGCGGCGTGGGAGCGGGTGGCCCGGCTGACCGCGCTGGTGGAGGAGTTGTCGGCCGATTCGGTGCGGCTGAGCGAGGTCGTCGCCCAGTTGGCCCCGCAGGATTACGCATCGCTCGGTGAGCGCGCCCAGCGGATCCTGGCGCTCGCCGAGGGCGAGGCCGAGGCCGTCCTGGGCGCCGCCCAGGAGGAGGCGCAGGCGTTGCGGGACGCGGCGGACGAGGCGGGCCGGGGTCTTCGCGAGTCGGCGCGCGCGGATGCCGGGGCGATGCGGGCGGCGGCCGAGCGGTATGCCGACGAGACGTCGTCCGCGGCCCGGGGCACTGCCGAGCAGACCCTCGTCGAGGCCCGCGAGGAGGTCGCGGAGGTGCGGGAACTGGCGGAGTCCGCGATGGCCGAGACGCGTCGTCGCACCGCGAGTGTCCTGGCCCACCAGGAGCAGGAGCACGCCGAGCGGTGGAAGGCGGCCGAACGCGAGGTGGCCCAGGCCGAGGCGGCGCAGGCGGCGCGGCACGACGAGCTGACCGAGCAGGCGGAGGCCCGTCTGGCCGAGGCGCGGCGGGCGCTGGCGGAGACGGAGGAGGCCGCACGGCACGGTCAGGAGGATGCCGAGGCGCAGGGCGCGGAGCTGATCGCTGCGGCCCGGATCCGTGAGGAGCGCGTGGTCCGGGAGACGGAGCGGATCCTGCGGGAGCACGAGGTGGGGCGCGAGGAGGTGCAGGCGCACATGACGCACGTACGGAACTCCCTCGCGGCGCTCACCGGGCGGGTGGCCCCGGCGGAGGACTGAGAGACCGGCGACGGCCCGGGACCGAGTGGAGCCGGTGAGCCGGGGACCGGAAACGGAGCGTCAGCCACCGCGCCGGTCCCCGCCCCTGCTCAGGTCAGGCCGGCTCGATCCGCTGGAGGTCCTCGCCGACGATCACCTTGCCGTCGTACCGCCGCTGCGCCCACTTCTTCAGGGGCGGGGCGCCGGTGGCGCCGGTGGGATGCCTGCCAGGATGCGTGGCTCCTCGGCCTCGTACCGCCGGCGTTCTTCGGCGGCCTCGCGCCGGTCGAGCACCGAGCCCAGCCAGCCCGCCAGGAAGCCGGCGGGGATCGAGACGAGGCCGGTCGTGGTGAACGGGAACCAGTTGAAGTCCTGCCCGGGGAAGACCGAGGAGGGCGAGCCCGAGACCAGATTGGTGCCGGTGATCAGCACCATGGCGGTGACGGTGCCGACGATCAGGGTGCAGAGCAGTCCGGTGCGCGTGAAGCGTCGCCAGAACATGCTGTAGACGAGGGCCGGAGCCAGTGCCGAGGCGCCGACGCAGAACGAGAGCGTCGCCAGTGCCTGCACGTTCCAGTGTCTGGCCACGACGGCGAGGGCGATGGCGAGCAGTCCGACGGCGATCGCCGAGGCCTGTGCCGTACGCATTTCGGACAGGCCCGGCAGTGGCTTCCTGTTCGGGTCGCGCACCCCGTGCAGTCCGTGGGCGAAGAGATCGTGTGCGAGGGAGTTCGCGCAGGCGAGGATCATCCCGGCGACGGAGGCGAGCAGCGTCAGGAAGATCGCTGTCGTCATCGTCGTGACGATCAGCGCGCCCAGTTGGCCGCCGCCCGCGACCACGCCGCTGACCTGGAGGATCGAGCTGTTTCCGGATGCTCCGGCGGCGGTGATGCGGTCGTGGCCGACGAGCGCGCCCGCGCCGAAGCCGATCACGACGACGAGGAGACAGATCGTGGCGACCACGGCGACCGCCCAGGACAGTGAGCGGCGGACGGCCTGGGTGGAGCGGCCGCTCGTCATCCGCAGGGCCACGTGGGGCAGGCAGGCGGCACCGAGTACCACCGTCAGTTCGGAGCTGACCATGTCGAGTCCGCTGCCCTCGAACTGGAGCCCCGAGCGCAGATACCCGGCCCCGGCGCCGCTGCTGTTCCGGGCGGCCGAGAGCAGGGCGCCGGTGTCCCAGCCGAAACGGTTCATGATCAGTACGGAGATGGTGAACGCGGCGACGAAGAGGACCACCGTCTTCACTATCTGGATCAGTGACGTGCCCTTCATGCCGCCGATCGCCGCGTAGCCGATCATCAGGGTGCCTAGGCCGATGATGGCGCCGGTGCGGAATCCCGAACTGTCGAAGCCCAGGATGAAGGAGAGCAGATCGCCGCTGCTGGCGAGTTGGACGACCATCATCGGGACGAGCGCGGCGAGGGTGGTCGCACAGGCGGTGATGCGGACGGCGCGGCCGGGGGCGCGGCGCACGAGCAGGTCGCCCACGGTGAACCCGCCCGCGTTGCGCAGGGGTTCGGCCAGCAGGAACATCAGCAGGACGAGCGAGAGGGTGATGCTCAGGGCGAGGATCATCCCGTCGTAGCCGGTGAGGGCGATGATGCCGGTGGTGCTGAGGACCGTGGCCGCGGAGAGGTAGTCGCCCGCGAGGGCGAGGCCGTTCTGCAGGGGCGAGAGCGAGCGGGAGCCGGCGTAGAACTCGTCGAGGTCGTCGCGGTCCGGACCGGTCATCACACAGAGCAGCAGCGCGACGGTGGCCACCGCGAGAAACGCCACCAGGGACATCGACTGCGCGGACTTGTCGAATCCGTTCACCGGGCCGCTCCCGCTCTTCGGAGCCGGGCGGCGAGCGGGTCGACCGTGTGCCGGGCGGTCCGTTCGTACAGGACGACGGCGAGCAGCGTCACCGGGAACTGGCCGAGCCCCAGCGCCAGGCCGATGTTGAGGCCGCCGAACAGGGGGCGTTCCATCAGGCCCTTGGCGAAGGCCGACAGCAGCAGGAAGGCGACGAAGTAGCCGAGCGCGGTCAGGGTCGTGATGCGCCGCAGCAGCCGGTACGCGGTGCGCAGCCGGCGCAGGTCGCCGTGGCGGGCGGCTCCGGCCACGGGGGTGGCGGGAGGGTCCGGCAGCTCCGGGGGCGGTACGGGGTCCGAACTCTGCCAGGGCAGCAGGTAATCGGGACGTTGCGGGGGTGGGGGCCGATGCCCTCGGGGCGCCGTCGGCAGCCGTTCGGGCCAGGAGGAGTACGGGGACGGGGGCGGGCTTCCGTACGACATCTGGGTGCTGCTCCTTGCATGGCTCGGGTCCTGGGCTGGACGGCAAGGCAGGAGTGCGGTGGTGCTGTAGGAAGCGCGAACATTACTCGCCGGTATGGGGGGTTGGGGAGACGTTGGCCGGAACTACCCAAGGTAATGGCTCAGTTGCATGAGGTCCGGCCCGGCGGCAGCCCCGTGGAAAGGTCTTTGACGGCGCTCGTTCACCTACGGGGGCGGCGGCACGGGCCCGCGCGGCGCCGTGGCGCGGCGCGGACGTCTGAAGGTCTGGGGTCTTTCGTTCGGATCAGGCCGGGTCAGGGAGCGGCCCGCCGCGGAGCGGCTGATGTCACCGTGGTGTCGTGCATCGCAAGGCGGAGGAGGGAGTCATGGCGGAGGCGCTGGGGTCTCCCCTGCTCGAGCGGAGCCGAGAGCTCGGGGAAGACTGACGACGACGCGGCGAGGTGCGATGCCGGGGCACGCGAGCCCGGCCTGATCCGAACGAGAGGCCCTACCGCGCCGGGGCGTCGCTCGCGGGCTCCTCGGGTAGGACGGGGAAGCGGCGCGGGGCCACGAAGACGAGCACGAGGAGGGCGAGCGCCGCGGCCCCGGCGGCGCCCAGGTAGACGTGGTCGACGGCGGCGTCGACGGCCCGCCGCAGGTAGTCCGTCGCAGCGGCCGAGAGCCTGCCCGGGTCGTCCAGGGCGTGCGAGATCGCGTCCAGGTCGCCCGGCAGTCCGGGCACCGGGGCGGCGGCCAGCCGGGACGCGAGGATTCCGTTGGCGACGGCCCCGAAGAGCGCGGCGCCGATGCTCTGGCCGACCTGGCGGCAGAAGAGCACGGACGCGGTCGTCGTACCGCGCTCGGCCCAGCCGACCGTCGACTGGACGCCGACGATCAGCGGCAACTGGAACAGGCCGAGCGCCGCGCCGAGCAGCAGCATGATCAGGGCGGGCTGCCAGGCCTCGCCCGGATACGGCAGCAGCGGGAAGGCGAGCAGTATCAGCAGGGCGCAGCTCATGCCGATGATCGCGGTGAGGCGGAAGCCGATGCGGTTGTAGACGCGGTTGGAGAACGCCGCCGACACCGGCCAGCTCAGGGTCATCACGGACAGGACGAATCCGGCCGCGATCGGGCCGAGGCCCAGCACCGACTGGGCGTACGTCGGCAGGAAGACCGTGGGGGCGACCATCAGCAGCCCCATCGCACCCAGTCCCAGATTGACCGAGGCGATGGTCCGCCGCCGCCAGACCCAGCCGGGAATGATCGGCTCGGCGGCCCGCCGCTCGACGACGACGGTCAGCGCGCCGAGCGCGACGCTGCCGGCCAGCAGCCCGAGGGACGGGGCGGAGAACCAGGGCCAGGCGACCCCGCCCTGGACGAGCGCGGTCAGCAGCAGGGTGCCGGTCGCGAAGACGAGGAGGGCGCCCGCCCAGTCGATCCGGGGGCGGGGCGCGCCGGCCGCCCGGCGGGTACCGGACGGCTCGTGGAGGTGACGTACGACGAGCCAGAGTGCGAGCGCCCCGATCGGCAGATTGATCAGGAAGATCCAGCGCCAGTCCGCGTACACCGCGAACAGCCCGCCGATGACCGGCCCCGCGACCGCCGAAGTGGCCCACACGGTCGACAGCTTGGCCTGGATCTTCGGGCGTTCCTTGAGCGGGTAGAGGTCCGCGGCGATGGTCTGCACCGTGCCTTGCAGGGCGCCGCCGCCCAGGCCCTGGACGACCCGGAAGGCGATCAGCGCGGCCATGTTCCAGGCGGCGGCGCAGAGCACCGAACCGAACAGGAAGAGGGCTATGCCGGCGATCAGGACCGGCTTGCGGCCGAAGGTGTCGGAGAGCTTTCCGTACACCGGCAGGGAGACCGTCACGGCCAGCAGATAGCCGGAGAACAGCCACGAGAAGACGGAGAAGCCGCCGAGATCGCCGACGATCTGCGGGACGGCGGTGGACACGATGGTGCCGTCGATGGCCGACAGGGCCATCCCGAGCATCAGGGCGGCGACCACCGGACCGCGTCCGCGCGGCGTCGTGGGGGAGGGGGCCGGGGCGACCCCGGAGTCCGGTATCGCTTCGGTACTGCCGTCCCCGTTACCGCCCGCGCCGCTCACCGAGATTCCTTCCCCCTGCACGTATTTTCTCGTGACACTGTCTCACCCGTGGGCCGCGGAGGGGAGGTGCCGCTGCTGGAGGAGGAGGCCGCGGGCGGGTCCGGCGTCCCCTGCCGACCTCGGCACGTGCACCCCGGGGTCCGCCCCTGACACGGTTCTCCACCCTGGGGCCGAGACCCCTAGGGGGCGCTCCCCACTTCTGCCCAGGGGTGGTTCCTCCCGGCGGAGGACGTGACGGGGGCGGCCCGTTCCTTAACGTGTTCCTACACCGCGAAATGCGGCTGATTCCCACCGCGGATGCGGCGGACCGCAGGGGGCGGGGTGGGGAAAACCCCACCCGAAGACTGCGCTGGGCACCAGCGCGCCGGGCCCCTGGGAACAACCAGACTTCAGACGTACGCCGCGACCACCTGAAAACCGCATGACCGACATAGGAGATAAACCGTGACAACGGCTGTAACCATTCCCAGGCACGGGGGCACTGGAGGGCGTACGGCCGTCGCTGCGCGAGCGCGACAGGTCGTCAAGGCGTACGGGGCGGGGGAGACCCGGGTCGTCGCGCTCGACCATGTCGATGTGGACATCGCCCGCGGGCAGTTCACGGCGATCATGGGCCCGTCCGGCTCCGGCAAGTCGACCCTGATGCACTGCCTGGCCGGCCTGGACACCGTGACCTCCGGTCAGATCTTCCTCGACGAGACCGAGATCACCGGGCTCAAGGACAAGAAGCTCACCCAGCTCCGCCGGGACCGGATCGGCTTCATCTTCCAGGCGTTCAACCTGCTCCCCACGCTCAACGCGCTGGAGAACATCACGCTGCCGATGGACATCGCGGGCCGCAGGCCCGACGCGGCCTGGCTGCGGCAGGTCGTGGAGACGGTCGGTCTCGCCGAGCGGCTGAAGCACCGGCCCACCGAGCTCTCCGGCGGCCAGCAGCAGCGCGTCGCGGTGGCCAGGGCACTCGCCGCCCGGCCGGAGATCATCTTCGGTGACGAGCCCACCGGAAACCTGGACTCGCGGGCCGGCGCCGAGGTGCTGAGCTTCCTGCGCAGGTCCGTCGACGAGCTGGGCCAGACCATCGTCATGGTCACCCACGACCCGGTCGCCGCCTCCTACGCGGACCGGGTGCTGTACCTAGCCGACGGGCGCATCGTCGACGAGATGCACAACCCGACGGCCGATCAGGTCCTCGACCGCATGAAGGACTTCGACTCGCGCGGGCGGACGTCATGACCGTCTGGAAGACATCGAGGCGCAACTTCTTCGCGCACAAGGGACGCATGGCGCTCTCCGCCGTCGCGGTCCTGCTGTCGGTGGCGTTCGTGTGTGGCACGCTCGTCTTCACCGACACCATGAACACCACGTTCGACAAGCTCTTCGCCGCGACGTCGGCCGATGTCACCGTCAGCCCGAAGACCCCGGAGGACGACGACCGGCTTCCGGAGAACGGCAAGCCCGTCACGCTCCCGGCCTCCGCCGTCCAGCAGGTCGGCAAGGCAACCGGCGTGAAGGACGCCGAGGGCGCGGTCTCCAGCATGTCCGTCACCGTCGTCGACAGTCACGACAAGAACATGGGCTCCACGACGGGCGCCCCGACGATCGCGGGCAACTGGACGAAGAACGACCTGCGTTCGATGGAGATCACCTCCGGTCACGCACCGCGCGGTCCGACCGAGGTGATGGTCGACGCCGACACCGCCGACAAGCACCACTTGAAGCTCGGTGACGAACTGCGCACCATCGCCGCCACCGGCGACATCAACGCGAAGATCAGCGGCATCGCCACCTTCAAGGTCACCAACCCCGGCGCGGCGGTCGTCTACTTCGACACCGTCACCGCGCAGACGAAGCTGCTCGGCAAGCCGGACGTCTTCAGCTTCATCTCCGTCACTGCCGAACAGGGCGTCACTGACACGCAGTTGAAGCAGTCCGTCGCGACGGTGCTCGGCGACACCTCCGGGTACAAGCTCCAGACGCAGAAGGAGGCCGCGGACGCCAACAAGAACTCGATGGGCTCCTTCCTCGACGTCATGAAGTACGCGATGCTCGGCTTCGCCGGGATCGCCTTCCTCGTCGGCATCTTCCTGATCGTCAACACCTTCTCGATGCTGGTCGCCCAGCGCACCCGCGAGATCGGCCTGATGCGGGCCATCGGCTCCAGCCGCAAGCAGGTCAACCGTTCCGTGCTCATCGAGGCGCTGTTCCTCGGCATCCTCGGCTCCGTCCTCGGCGTCGGCGCGGGCATCGGCCTCGCCGTCGGCCTGATGAAGCTCATGGGCGCCGTGGGCATGGACCTTTCCACCGACGACCTCACGGTCACCTGGACGACCCCGGTCGTCGGCCTCGCGCTCGGCATCATCGTGACCGTCGTCGCCGCGTACATCCCGGCCCGTCGCGCCGGGAAGATCTCCCCGATGGCCGCCCTGCGCGACGCCGGAACCCCGGCGGACGGCCGGGCCGGCCGGGTCAGGGCCGCGATCGGCCTGGTCCTCACCCTCGGCGGCGGCACCGCGCTCTACGCCGCGACGCGGGCCGACAAGTCGAGCGAGGGCTCGCTCTTCCTCGGTGCGGGCGTGGTTCTCACCCTGATCGGCTTCATCGTGATCGGCCCGCTGCTGGCCGGCTTCGTGGTCCGGGTGCTGAGCGCGGTCATGCTGCGGATGTTCGGCCCCGTCGGACGGCTCGCGGAGCGCAACGCCCTGCGCAACCCGCGCCGCACCGGAGCGACCGGCGCCGCCCTGATGATCGGCCTCGCCCTGGTCGCCTGCCTCTCGGTCGTCGGATCCTCCATGGTCGCCTCGGCCACCGAGGAACTCGACAAGTCGGTCGGCGCCGACTTCATCGTCCAGCCCGTCGGCGGCAACCCGACGCCCCTCGTGGACCAGGCGGTCAAGTCCCTGGAGTCCGTGCCGGACATCGAGCACTTCACCGGCTACAAGGTCGTCAGCGCCGGTCTCACGGCCCCCGACGGCACCACCGAGAACAAGGTCCTGGCCGCCGTCGATCCCACGTACCAGGAGGACGTCCGGCGCGAGACGGTCGCCGGGAAGCTGGCCGACGCGTACGGCAAGGACGCCATGTCCGTCGGAGAGACGTACGCCACCAAGCACCACCTCAAGGTCGGCGACCGGCTCACCGTCGCGTTCAGGGGCGGCGAGACCGCGAAACTGAGGCTTGCCGCGATCACCTCGGACGACGTGAACATCGACAAGGGCGCGATGTACACGAACGTCGCGACCGCCGCGCGGTACGTCCCCGCCGACAGCCTGCCGAAGAACATGATGATGTTCGCGAAGGCCGAGGACGGCAAGGAGAAGGAGGCGTACGCCGCGCTGAAGACCGCCCTCGCCAAGTACCCGCAGTACGAGGTGAAGAACCAGGCCGACTTCAAGGAGCAGCTGAAGGACCAGATCGGCCAGCTGCTGAACATCGTCTACGGCCTGCTGGCGCTCGCGATCATCGTCGCGGTGCTCGGTGTGGTGAACACCCTGGCCCTGTCGGTGGTCGAGCGGACCCGTGAGATCGGCCTGATGCGCGCCATCGGCCTCTCCCGCCGCCAGCTGCGCCGGATGATCCGCCTGGAGTCGGTGGTCATCGCGGTCTTCGGCGCCCTGCTCGGGCTCGGCCTCGGCATGGGCTGGGGCACGGCGGCCCAGAAGCTGCTGGCCCTGGAGGGCCTCGGCGTCCTGGAGATCCCGTGGCCGACGATCCTCACGGTCTTCGTCGCCTCGGCCTTCGTCGGCCTGTTCGCGGCCCTGGTCCCGGCGTTCCGGGCGGGCAGGATGAACGTCCTGAACGCGATCGCCACGGATTAGCGGGGACCGATCGGCGAGACCGGCGCGGTCGGCGCGGTCGGAGGCGATCGGCGGGACAGCGAGATCAACGTGGTCACAGGCGATCGGCGAGACCGGTGATTCCGGCGGCCGACGTAGGATGACTGATCCGGCCCCGGGGTGTTCCTCCAAACACCCCGGGGCCGGTCGCGTGCGGCCGGGGAACGCGCCGGTGGCGGCCGGATCCGGCGACGGGCCGGTGGCGGCCGGATCCGACCCGCTGAGCCGGATTGCGGGCGCGGCTGTCACGGCGGAGTCGTACGCTGGGAACCCCCGGCCCGTGAGACGTGTCGGGTCCTTCGTGTTGCCCCTACGCGTTGCCCCCTGGCAGCAGCCGGCTGTCAGACCTCGCCCTCGTTACCCGGACGGAAGCCCTTCATGAGCCTGCACGGCCTGCTGGATGTCGTCGTACGTGACCCGGCACTCTCCGAAGCGGTGAAGGCCGCCACCGACGGCCACCGGATGCATGTCGACCTCGTCGGTCCGCCCGCGGCCCGCCCCTTCGCCGTGGCCGCGCTGGCCCGCGAGACCGACCGGACCGTGCTCGCCGTCACCGCGACCGGCCGGGAGGCCGAGGACCTGGCGGCCGCGCTGCGCACCCTGCTGCCGCCGGACACGATCGCCGAGTTCCCGTCCTGGGAGACCCTGCCGCACGAGCGGCTCTCGCCCCGCTCCGACACCGTGGGCCGCCGCCTCGCCGTGCTGCGGCGCCTCGCGCACCCGAGGAAGGACGACCCGGAGACCGGCCCGGTCAAGGTCGTCGTCGCACCGGTGCGCTCCGTGCTCCAGCCGCAGGTCAAGGGGCTCGGCGACCTGGAACCCGTAGCGCTGCGCATCGGACAGAGCGCCGATCTCGGCGCGACGGTCGACGCGCTCGCGGCAGCCGCGTACTCCCGGGTCGAACTGGTCGAGAAGCGCGGCGAGTTCGCCGTGCGCGGCGGCATCCTCGACGTCTTCCCGCCGACCGAGGAGCACCCCCTTCGGGTGGAATTCTGGGGCGACGACGTCGAGGAGATCCGCTACTTCAAGATCGCCGACCAGCGGTCGCTGGAGATCGCCGAGCACGGGCTGTGGGCGCCGCCCTGCCGGGAGCTGCTGCTGACCGGCGAGGTCCGCGCGCGGGCCGCCGCCCTCGCCGAGCAGCACCCGGAGCTGGGCGAGCTGCTCGGCAAGATCGCCGAGGGGATCGCGGTGGAGGGCATGGAGTCCCTCGCCCCGGTCCTCGTCGACGACATGGAGCTGCTGCTCGATGTGTTGCCGAAGGGTTCGATGGCGCTGGTCTGCGACCCGGAGCGGGTGCGTACGAGGGCCGCCGACCTGGTCGCCACCAGCCAGGAGTTCCTCCAGGCGTCCTGGGCGGCGACCGCGGGCGGCGGCGAGGCCCCGATCGATGTCGGCGCGGCTTCCCTGTGGGGCATCGCGGACGTCCGCGACCGGGCCCGCGAGCTGGAGATGATGTGGTGGTCGGTCTCCCCGTTCGCCGCGGACGAGGAGCTCGACGAGGACACCCTCAAGCTCACGATGCACGCCCCGGAGTCGTACCGGGGCGACACCGCCCGCGCGCTCGCCGACACCAAGGGCTGGATCGCCGACGGCTGGCGCACGGTGTACGTCACCGAGGGCCATGGGCTCGCCTCCCGCACCGTCGAGGTGCTGAGCGGCGAGGGCATCGCGGCCCGGCTGGATCCCGACCTGGCCGAGATCTCCCCGTCCCTGGTCCACGTCTCCTGCGGCGCGATCGACCACGGCTTCGTCGACCCGGCGCTCAAGCTCGCCGTACTGACCGAGACGGACCTCACCGGCCAGCGCACCGCCACCAAGGACCTGGGCCGGATGCCGGCCCGCCGCCGCAAGACGATCGACCCGCTGACGCTGGAGACCGGCGACTACATCGTCCACGAACAGCACGGGGTGGGCCGCTACATCGAAATGGTGCAGCGCACCGTGCAGGGCGCCACCCGCGAGTACCTCCTCGTCGAGTACGCCCCCGCCAAGCGTGGCCAGCCCGGCGACCGCCTCTACATTCCGACCGACCAGCTGGAACAGGTCACCAAGTACGTCGGTGGCGAGGCACCCACCCTGCACCGGCTCGGCGGCGCCGACTGGACGAAGACCAAGGCGCGCGCCAAGAAGGCCGTCAAGGAGATCGCCGCCGACCTGATCAAGCTGTACTCGGCACGGATGGCGGCGCCCGGCCATGTCTTCGGCCCCGACACACCCTGGCAGCGCGAACTGGAGGACGCCTTCCCGTACGCGGAGACGCCCGACCAGCTCACCACCATCGCCGAGGTCAAGGAGGACATGGAGAAGTCCGTCCCGATGGACCGGCTGATCTGCGGCGACGTCGGCTACGGCAAGACGGAGATCGCGGTACGGGCGGCCTTCAAGGCGGTCCAGGACGGCAAGCAGGTCGCCGTCCTCGTCCCCACGACCCTCCTGGTCCAGCAGCACTACGGCACGTTCACCGAGCGCTACTCCCAATTCCCGGTCAACGTACGGGCACTGAGCCGCTTCCAGTCGGACTCCGAATCCAAGTCGACGCTCGAAGGGCTCCACGAGGGCTCTGTCGACCTGGTCATCGGCACCCACCGCCTCTTCTCCTCCGAGACGAAGTTCAAGGACCTGGGCCTGGTCATCGTCGACGAGGAACAGCGTTTCGGCGTCGAGCACAAGGAGCAGCTGAAGAAGCTCCGCGCCAACGTGGACGTCCTCACCATGTCCGCGACGCCCATCCCCCGCACGCTCGAAATGGCCGTGACCGGCATCCGCGAGATGTCGACGATCACCACGCCGCCCGAGGAGCGCCACCCGGTCCTCACCTTCGTCGGACCGTACGAGGAGAAGCAGATCGGCGCGGCCATCCGCCGTGAACTGCTCCGCGAGGGCCAGGCGTTCTACATCCACAACCGCGTCGAGTCGATCGACCGGGCCGCCGCCCGGCTGCGCGAGATCGTCCCCGAGGCGAGGATCGCGACCGCCCACGGCCAGATGTCCGAACAGGCCCTGGAACAGGTGGTGGTGGACTTCTGGGAGAAGAAGTTCGACGTCCTGGTCTCCACGACGATCGTCGAGTCCGGCATCGACATCTCCAACGCCAACACCCTGATCGTGGAGCGCGGCGACAACTTCGGTCTCTCCCAGCTCCACCAGCTGCGCGGCCGGGTCGGCCGGGGCCGCGAGCGCGGCTACGCGTACTTCCTCTACCCGCCGGAGAAGCCCCTCACCGAGACGGCCCACGAGCGTCTGGCCACGATCGCCCAGCACACCGAGATGGGCGCGGGCATGTACGTGGCGATGAAGGACCTCGAAATCCGCGGCGCCGGAAACCTCCTGGGGGGCGAACAGTCCGGCCACATCGCGGGCGTCGGCTTCGACCTGTACGTACGCATGGTGGGCGAGGCGGTCGCCGACTACCGGGCGTCCCTCGAAGGCGGCGTGGAGGAGGAGCCGCCCCTGGAGGTCAAGATCGAGCTCCCGGTCGACGCCCACGTCCCCCACGACTACGCCCCCGGCGAGCGGCTGCGCCTCCAGGCGTACCGGGCCATCGCCTCCGCCAACACGGAGGACGACATCAGGGCGGTCCGCGAGGAACTCACCGACCGCTACGGCAAGCTCCCCGAGCCGGTCGAGAACCTGCTCCTGGTCGCGGGCCTGCGCATGCTGGCCCGTGCCTGCGGCGTCGGCGAGATCGTGCTCCAGGGCTCGAACATCCGGTTCGCCCCGGTCGAGCTGCGCGAATCGCAGGAGCTCCGCCTCAAGCGCCTCTACCCGAAGACGATCATCAAGCCGGCCGTCCACCAGATCCTGGTTCCCCGCCCCACCACCGGCAGGATCGGCGGCAAGCCGGTCGTCGGCCGCGAACTGCTGGCGTGGACGGGGGAGTTCCTCACGACGATCCTGGGGTCGTGAGGCGGGTGGGCGCGGGCGCGGTTGTGAACACCAGCCACACGGCCTTGCCGACGACGTGATCATCGACCCCGAAGTCGTCGGCGAGTTCGCTCACGAGGTGTGACCCGCGCCCCGAGCAGGCGTCTCATCGAGGCGCTGAACCACCGGTGACCGGGCCCACTGTCACGGACCTCCAGGGCGGTTGCGCGTTTGAGTCGGACGGCGAAGGTCGCCGTGAAGCCGCGACGGGCGATCGTGGTGCGTTGCCGGTTACTCGACCACTGCTTCGTGGCGAAGCAGTGGCGTGCGTTCTTCGTCGGTCGAAGGGGATGGGGCGTGACATTGGTGGGCGGTGCCGCCCTGGGCGACAAGGTCCTCATATACCCCGACCTTGAACCTGATCAGGTCCAGGGACTCGGTGAGCCTGCCGATCTGGGTGGTGACGTGCTCGTGGTGCTCGCGCATGAGCGCGAGTCGTTCTTCCTCGTTTCCGGCGCCTTCTCTGACGAGGTCGGCGTATCGGCGGAGCATGGGCAGGGGCATGCCCGAGGCTCGGAGAATGATGCAGACGGTCAGCCACTCCACGTCATCCCTGCTGTAGACGCGGCGCCCGCCGGGTCCGCGTTGCACGGAGTGGATGAAAAGGCCCTCGCGCTCGTAGAAGCGCAGCGCGTGAACGCTCAAACCGGTGTGTTCGGCGACCTGTCCGATGCTCAGACGTGTCGTGATCTCAGCCATGCCGGTCAGATTAACGGGGGTTGACCTAGAGCCGGGTCTAGTTCCTAGGGTGCCTCGTGCGATCGACGCCTCTGTCGCTCTGCGTGATCCGTTGAATGAGTAAGGGAGCACCACCATGCGCTATCGCACCCTCGGCCGAACCGGCATCGAGGTCAGTGTCCACTGCCTCGGGACCATGATGTTCCAGGACGGCTGCAACCCCGACCACGACGATTGTGTCCGCATCATCCACGCCGCCCTCGACCAGGGGATCAACTTCGTCGACACCGCCGACATGTACGGACAGGGGGAGTCCGAGGAAATCGTGGGAAAGGCGCTGCGTGGGCGCCGTGACGACGTCGTACTCGCTACCAAGGTCCACTTCCGGATGGGCGAAGGCCGCAACCGCAGTGGCAACTCACGGCGTTGGATACTCAAGGCGGTCGAGGACAGCCTCAGGCGTCTGAACACCGACTGGATCGACCTCTACCAGGTCCACTTCCCCGACCACTCCACCGACATCGAGGAGACGCTCTCGGTGCTCAGTGACCTCGTGCGCCAGGGGAAGATCCGCGCCTTCGGTTGCTCGAACTTCCCGGCCGAGGAGATCGTCGAGGCACATCACGTCTCCGAGCGGCGCGGCCTCGGACGCTTCCGCTCCGCCCAGCCGCCCTACTCGATTCTGGCCCGCGGGATCGAGGCCTCGCTCCTGCCCGTCTGCGAGCGCTACGGAATGGGGGTACTGGTCTGGAGCCCCCTCGCCTTCGGATTCCTCACGGGCAAGCACCGCAAGGACCGGCCCATCGACCTGGCAACCGGCCGCGCCGCTCTTCGACCGGCATTCTTCGATCCCGCGATCGCCGAAAACGCCGCCAAGCTCGACGCCGTCGAACAACTCATAGAACTCGCGGCAAGCATCGGCTGCACCCTCCCGCAGCTCGCCGTAGCCTTCACCGTGGCCCACCCCGCCGTCACCTCCGCGATCATCGGACCGCGGACCATGCAGCAGCTGGAGGATCTGCTCAAAGGCGCCGCGCTCACCCTGGATGACGCGGCCCTCGACCGGATCGACGAAATCGTGCCGGCCGGGATCAACCGTTACAACCCCAGCGCCTCCTTCCCCCCGCGATCACTGACCGACACCGCCTTGCGGCGCCGCCCACTCGCCGAACGCGCCGCGGCCTGAGTGACGTGATCGTGGTGAACGGGTTCGTCATTCGGGCGGCATGAGCGTCGCGATCGACGACGCACCCGCCGAGCTGGTCTCCTCGTACTATCCGCTGGAGATCGCCCGAGGCGCGGCGATGGCGGAGCGCCGAAAGAGCCCCGGCGGCACGCCGACCCTGCTCGCGGAACCGGGCTACCGGCCGCGACTCGGCGTGGACCGGGTCTCGGCGCGGTTGCCCACCCAAGACCGGTACCAGGCAATGCGGCTGCCCGGTGGGCTGCCGGTTCTGCGGACGCCGCGTGTGATCTACGGCGACGACGAGCGGCCCATCGAAGCGACCGGCGTGGTCCAGGCGGGCCATCTGTACGAAGTGCAGTACGAGTTCACGGCCGAGTGAGTCGGGCGCTCTGTTCTCGCCGGTCAGCCGGAGACGTGTGATTCGGGCCGCATCCGGCTCGAACCGAAGTCATGAACAGGCCTCACGGGGGAAGACCTCCGTAGGATTCCCGGGTTCGGCTCTCTCCCCGTCAGGACGGCTTCGAGTGATACCTCCCCGCACGTACCGAGTGATGCTGCCCGCCATCGGCGCGGCGGCGGTGCTGGCCCTGGCCGGCTGTGACCCCGAGCAGACGTCCTCCGGGGGCGGGCAACAGGGCGGTGGACAGGCTGCCGTCACCGGGTTCGGGGCGAGTCCGCTCGACAACGCCGACGGTACGAAGCCGGGGCTCGCACCGCTCACCTCCGAGACGGACCGGGCAGCCGGCCGGAAGATCATCGAGAAGGTGGCGACGAAGGGGCGGGGCCCGAAGACCGGGTACGCGCGGGACAAGTTCGGCTACGCCTGGAAGGACTCGATCGACGGGATACCGCTCGCCAGAAACGGCTGCGACACCCGCAACGACCTCCTCGCCAGGGACGGCAAGGACGTGAAGTTCCGCTCCGGATCGGACTGCGTGGTCGTGTCGATGACCCTCAAGGACCCGTACACCGGCTCGACCATCGACTGGCGCAAGCAGCAGGCCACCAAGGTCCAGATCGACCACGTCATGCCGCTCTCGTACGACTGGCAGATGGGCGCCGCCCGCTGGAACGACGCCAAGCGGCAGCAGATCGCCAACGATCCGCTCAATCTCATCCCGGTCGACGGCCCGGCCAACAACGCCAAGCGGGACTCGGGGCCGGCGTCCTGGCTGCCGCCGTACAAGCCGGTCCGCTGCTCGTACGCGGTGCGGTTCGCGCAGGTGTCGCTGAAGTACGAACTGCCGGTCACCGCCGCCGACAAGCAGGCCATGCTGGAGCAGTGCGGGGGGTGAACTCCGCTCGCGTGGATGCCCGGGGCGCAAGCCCCGGCCGGGCGCTCGGTGACCAGTGCCCCTCCCGGCAAGCTTTGCCGCGCCGCGCCGCGCCGCTCCGCCCAGCACGCAGGCTCGCCGCGTTGGCCAAAAGCCCTGGTAGCTCCTTCCCCGAGCTCTCAACTCCGTTCGAGCAGGAGAGACACCATCCAAGGACTCCCGGCCGCCTCGCGATCGCACGCACCGGACGACGCTCCTCATGGGGCAGACATTGCCGGTCACGGCACTAGCGTGAGCGGGATGGAGCTGACCATCACCACCCTCGCCCAACGGCCCGAGCTGGCAGACGCGGTGCTCCGGATGCCTGATACCCGGCCCCACTTCCTGCGGCAGGACCCGGTGGGGCGACAGTACTTCGGGCGGATCGCCGCAGAGTTTCCGGAGTACTCGCTCGTGGCGACGGAGCCGGACGGCACGGTCGTCGCACGAGGGTTCAGCGTGCCGTTCGCGCTGCGAGCGGTGGATGTTCCGGGGCGCGGGGAGCTGCCCGACGCCGGTTGGGCCCAAGTGCTGCTGTGGGCCTTCGTGGATCTGCGGGACGGACGGGTGCCGGACACGGTCGGCGCGATCGAGATCTTCGTGGCCGGGGACCGCAGGGGGCGGGGAATCGCCGGTCGGATGCTCACTGTGATGCGGGCGAACGCCGGGCGGCTCGGATTCGCCGAGGTCGTCGCGCCGGTACGGCCGAACGCCAAGCACCTGGAGATGCGGGCGCCGATCGAGGAGTACGCGTACCGGACCCGGGAGGACGGGCTGCCATGCGACCCCTGGTTGCGCGTCCATGTGCGGGCGGGCGGCGAGATCGTAGGGATCGCGGCGGAGTCGATGCGGGTGGTCGGTTCGCTGGAGCAGTGGCGGAGGTGCACCGGGCTGCCGTTCGACGATGCGGGTGATGTGGAGGTGCCGGGCGCGCTGATGCCGGTGCGCTGTTCGGTGCAACGGAAGTACGCGGTGTATGTGGAGCCCCATGTGTGGGTGCGGCATCGGCTGTGAACGCACTGACGGAACCCGCCCGGGTGGGGCGGGTTCCGTGGTGTCCGACTGGCCAAGGGCGCCGTGATGTCGGGCGGCTCAAGAAACTGAGATCTGCGGCTTCTTCACCGAGAACGGCTCGTTGAATCCGGAGAATTCGACGGTGAGGGGGCGGCCGGTGCCTCCGGCGTCATCCGGCAGACGCGTTCTCAGCAGGTAGGGCCTGCCCTCGGCGGCGATGCTTGCCGTCCATGTCCCCTCGTCCGTCCTGCCGTTGACGGTCAGGGCGGTGACGCCGGAAGTGGAATCGGGGCCGGGTGTCGTCGTCTTTCCCTTGCGGGCCGTCCCGCTCTTGTGGGCGAGGAGGCCGAGGAACGTCTCCCGGTCGCAGTAGCGCTCGGCCAGCTTTGCGTGCGGGTCGCCGGTGGGGGCCTTCACCCAGCGGCCGGTGAGCTTCTCGATGTCGGCGGCGGTTTTCTTGCGCGGGCCGTCCTGGGCGGCGTCCTCCCTCAGCATCGCGGCGTCGGACCGGGTGTAGACCGTGCCCTCCGTCCGCACCAGCTCCAGGGTGCCTGCCGCGCCCATGGAGAGCGTGACCGTACACGCGCCCCTGACATCCGTGGCGACGAACGCACTGACCGGGCCCTCGGCGGAAGTCGTCTCCACCGCCATGCGCACCGACTTGGTGCTCCGGGTCGCCGCGAGGGCCTTGTTGACGACCTCGGGGCCGGTCAGCCGCGCATAGGGCGCGGCGGGCCGCTCGTCGTCGATGAGCGTGCCGCAGGCCGCCGTGAGGGCGAGGGCTGTCACGGTGCTGAGAGCGGCTGTCGTGGTGCGGGCGAGTGGGCGCATGATGGTCGGCTCCGGTCGGGAGAGAAGGTCAGAGCTTCAGGTCCCACTGGGTGGCGTCGTACGTAAACCCGGGGTTGACCTCGACCGTCAGGCTCTTGGCGTCCGCGGGGGCGTCGAAGGCGAACTGGACGGTGATCTTCTTGCCCGGCAGGATCGTTCCGCTGAAGCCCTCGCCGACCTTGCCGTCGAAGATCTGCTCGGCGTCCGCGCCCTCCTGGCCGTCGCGGGCCGCGACGCTGACGAGCGCGGAGTCGAACTTCTCCTTGCCCGCGTTCTCGATGACGACGGCGACCCGGTAGGCCTTGTTGCCCTTGGTGTGCCCGGCGGCGTACGCGTCCGGGGTGTACGAGGTGGCGTCGCCGACCGTGACCGTCAGATCGTCGTCGTACACGGCCGAGTCGCCGGCCTCCAGCGCCTTTCCGGTGTCCTTCTTCTTGTCGGATCCGCCGTTCTTGGCGGATCCGTCGCCGCCGGGCTTCGGCTTCGCGGAGGCCGTGGTGTCCGACACCGCCTTGTTCAGGTCGTTCACCGCGTCGTCCACCGCCTTGAAGGTGATCACCGCGCCCACCACCGAGAGGATCAGCGAGATCAGGCCGAGGACGGCGCCGAAGGTGGCCATGCCCTTGTTGGTGGCCTCACCCCGCTTGGCCCGGCCCCGGCCCACCAGACCCAGGATCAGGGCGATGACGCCGAGAATGCCCGCCAGCCAGAAGAAGAACGGGATCAGCCCCGACACCGCGCCGATGACGCCCAGGACGAGGGCGGAGATGCCCAGTCCGTTTCGGGCCGGGCGCGCGCCCGGCATCTGGGCGGGAGCGTACGGCTGCTGGGGCTGCGGGGACTGCGGCGGCTGCGTGAACTGGGACATGGCTGTGCCCTCCGGCGAATGCAGAGATGGGTGGTGAGCGGTTCTGTGCATCGCTCCTGTAGCGATGGGGCAATAACAGCAGAGCTTGTGAACCGAGTCAACATGGTTCACGCTGAAGGGGTTGATGCACGCTGTGAATCGGCGGCCCGTAACCGGGATCGGTATGCTCGCCAGCACCGCACGAAGGCCACTGCCGGGACAGCCAGTGCCGGGACAGCCAGTGCCAGGACAGTCAGTGCCAGGACCAGCCAGTGCCAGGACCAGGGAGACAGTCAGTGCCGGAGAACTCGACAGAGGTGACCGCGGCGGGGATCGCCCGGCTCGCGGGCGTGGGGCGGGCCGCCGTCAGCAACTGGCGCCGCCGCCACGCCGACTTCCCCAAGCCCGTCGGCGGCACCGAGACGAGTCCGTCCTTCGCCCTGCCCGAGGTCGAGCGATGGCTACGTGACCAGGGGAAACTCGCCGAGGTCCCTCTCCGTGAACGGGTCTGGCAGCAGCTCGCCGGAAACCCGGCCGGCGCGGTCCCCGCCCTGGTCCACACGGGCTGCGCCCTGCTGCTCCGACGAAACAGCCCCACCGCTTGGCAGGAGATCACCGCTGTGTCGGACGAGGCGATGGCCGGTGTGCTGTCGCTCGCCCTCAACGACCTGCTCGCCGACCGCTTCGGGCCCGCCACGGTAGCCGGACGGGCTGTTCACACCCCCGGCCGCGCCGAACTGCTCCCGTCCATTCCACTGCTCCGGGGCGCCGCGGAGCTCGCCGCGGGGACCGGGGCCCGGGAGACCTTCGAGTTCCTGCTCGGCCGCCAACTGGACGCCAACCCACGCCAGTACACGCTCACACCGCCCGGACTCGCCGAACTCATGGCCGCCCTGGTGGAGACCGGGAAGCAGCCCGCCCGCACCGTCCTCGACCCCGCCGCGGGCACCGGCGCCCTGCTGCGCGCCGTCGGCCGCCCGACCGCCCTGTACGCGCAGGAAGCCGACCCCGACCTCGCCGCGCTCACCGCACTGCGGCTCGCCCTGCACACCGACCCCGACAACAGCTGCGCTCTCGCGGCGCGGGCCGGCGACACCCTGCGCGCCGACGCCTTCCCGCAGCTCGCCGCCGACGCCGTGCTCTGCCACCCGCCGTTCAACGAACGCAATTGGGGCCACGACGAGCTCGCGTACGACCCGCGCTGGGAGTACGGGTTCCCGGCCCGTACGGAGTCCGAACTCGCCTGGGTCCAACACGCCCTGGCCCATCTGCGCGAAGGCGGCACCGCCGTACTCCTGATGCCCCCGGCCGCCGCATCGCGCCGCTCCGGTCGCCGGATCCGCGCGGACCTGCTGCGCCGCGGCGCCCTGCGCGCCGTCATCGCGCTCCCGGCCGGCGCCGCACCCCCGTACGGCATCCCGCTCCACCTCTGGGTGCTGCGCAAGCCGGGCAGCGGCCCGCACCCCTCGCCCGAACTGCTGCTCATCGACACCGCCGAAGCCGTCGAGCCCCCCTCGGCGGGCCCGGCGGCCGTCGCTCCGTCAGGTGGGCGCGACCGGCTCGACTGGCAGGCGGTGCGCAGTGCCGTGCTCGACGCCTGGCGGTGGTTCGAGGGCGAACGCGAGGACGCTGCCAAGGGGGTGGGCGCGAGCGCCGTCCCCGTCATCGAACTCCTCGACGACGACGTGGACCTGGCCCCCGCCCGCCATCTGCCGCCCCCGGCCGCCGCGGGCGGGCCGGCCGAACTGATCCGCGTACGGGAACGGCTCACCGAGACGCTCGGGCTCACCGGCACCCTCACCCCACCGGCCGTCACCCCCGCCGAGCCGGCCCGCTGGCCGCTCACCACCGTCGGCGAACTCGCCCGCGCCGGCGCACTCCAGCTCCGCACCGGCGGCTCCGGCACCGGCCCGGCCCCCGTCCTCACGGAACACGACGTCCTCGGCTCGGCCGCGCCTTCGGGAAGCCTCCCCGTCGACGGGCCCTCCGAGGAGCCCGTCCTCGTCGAACCGGGCGATGTCGTCGTCCCCGTGCTCGGCGGCGGCTCCGTCACCCGTGTCATCGACGAGTCCACCGCGGGTGCCGCGCTGGGCCGCAACCTCCAGCTGCTGCGCCCCGATCCGGCCGCCCTCGACCCCTGGTTCCTCGCCGGCTTTCTGCGCGGCACCGCCAACAACCGCCAGGCCAGCAGCTACGCCTCCACCGCCACCCGGCTGGACGCCCGCCGCCTCCAACTGCCCCGGCTGCCACTCGCGGAACAGCGGAGGTACGGAGAACGGTTCCGCGCCCTCGCCGAGTTCGAGGACGCGCTCCGGCTGGCCGGGCGGCTCGGCGGACAGCTGGTCCAGGGGATGTACGACGGGTTGACGGACGGTACGGTCACGCCACAGTGAGCTGAACCACAACGGTTCCGCACAACCCGGGGCGGGTTGTCGGTGTCGCCCTTTACGCTCGGGTCTGCGTGCATCGAGCGTGTGCGTGGACGTTCAACGACGAGGTCTCCAGGAGCAGCCATGTACGCCCCGGGTCATCCGCCGACGCCACCACGCCGGGTTCCCGGCCGGGCCTGGATCGTCTCGATGCGTGTGCTGTTCATCGTGCTCTCGGTGGGCTCGCTCGGACTGCTGCTGTGGAGCCCGCTCCTCCGCCTCGCGATCGTGCGCCGCCGGGCGTCCGACTGGTGGCTGACCGGGGTCGGTTTCGTGTTCGTCTGCGTGCTGCTGCCGATCCTCGGCAGGGACGGCAACGACGACCCCAGCGGCATCGACAACGTCCTCATACCGCTGCTGCTGGTGATGATGGTGGCCGCTCCCGCGTACTACCTCGTCGGGGACATCCGCCACTACGAACAGCTCACGAAGCGAAGCGTCATGGGCGGGTACGCGCCCGGGTACGGATACGCGGCCACGGTGCCGATGCCCGCACGGGCACCCGCCGCACCGCTCCCCACTCCGATGCCGCCCGCCGCACCCGTACAACAGCCGCCCGCCGCACCACCACAGCCGCACCAGCAGCCCCGACCGCACCCCGCGGCTCACTCCCAACCGCACCCCCGGAGCCCTCACCCGCAGCCCCAGCGCATCGACCAGGTCCGCGCCGAGCTCGACGAGCTGAGCGACTACCTCCGTAAGGAGGAGAACCGGTGAGCGGACGCGTCATCGGCGGGCGGTACCAGCTGGCGACCGTCCTCGGCCAGGGCGGCATGGGTCAGGTCTGGACGGCTTACGACCAGCGCCTGGACCGTCGGGTCGCGGTGAAGCTGCTCCGCCCCGACCGGGTCACCGGCCCCGTCGACAGCGAGGCTTCGGACGAGCTGCGCCGCCGCTTCGTCCGCGAGTGCCGGGTCACCGCCCAGGTCGACCACCCGGGTCTGGTCACGGTCCACGACGCGGGGAGCGACGGCGACGACCTGTTCCTCGTCATGCAGTACGTCGAGGGCGCCGACCTCGCCGACCACCTCGCCGAGCACGACCCGTACCCCTGGCAGTGGTCCGTCGCGGTCGCCGCCCAGCTCTGCGCCGTCCTCTCCGCCGTCCACGCGGTGCCGATCGTCCACCGCGACCTCAAGCCCCGCAACGTGATGGTGCGTCCGGACGGCACCGTCACCGTCCTCGACCTGGGCGTCGCCTCCGTCCTGGACACCGACACCACCCGGCTCACGCACACCGGTTCACCGATCGGCTCCCCGGCCTACATGGCGCCCGAGCAGGCGATGGGCGGTGCCGTCGGCCCGTACACCGATCTGTACGCACTCGGTGTGCTCCTCCACGAACTCCTCAGCGGCGACGTGCCGTTCGCGGGGTCGACCGCACTCGGCGTGCTGCACCGCCACCTCTACGAGCCGCCGCTCCCGGTCCGCCGGATCCGGCCCGACATCCCCGAACCGCTCGAAGCGCTGGTGCTGCGGCTGCTGGCCAAGGACCCGCAGCACCGTCCGGCCGACGCCCAGGAGGTGTACGAACACCTCGCCCCGTTGCTCCCCTCCCGGAGCAACGGGCTGCCCACCGGGCCGCTCGATCCGACCCGTCCCTTCCTGCGCCCGCACGCCCCCTGGCCCGACCGCGCCACCACACCGCCCCCACCCCCGGCGCCACCCGCACCGACGGCCGCCCGGCCCGATGTCGCAGCCGCCGTCGACGACGTCAAGAAGCTGCTCGGAGAGGGCCGCATCACCCAGGCCGTGGACATCCTCGGCTCGATCCTCCCGGTCGCGGCCGAACAGCACGGCGAGGACTCCGCCGTGGTCCGCATCCTGCGCAAGCAGTACGCGGCGACGCTGATGGACGACGGCCAGTTCCGCCGCGCCCTGCCCGAACTGCGCCGCCTCGCCGACGACCGCGCCGCGGAGGCCGGCCCGGCCGACGCCCAGACGCTCCAGTTCCGCTACGACGCGGCCCAGTGCCTGGAACAGCTCGGCGAACCGGCCGCCGCGCTCGCGGAGTACCGCGCCGTTCTCCCGTACTACGAGAACCACCACGCCACGGGCAACGATCCGGCCCGCTCCTTCGAGATCCGCAACCGCATCGGGCACCTGCTGCTCGCGGTAGGCGACCACGTGGCGGCGCGTGTACAGCTGCAGGGGCTGCTGTACGACACGGAGCGGGCCTATGGACCGCACCACCCACTACCGGTGGAGCTGCGCCGCCGGCTCGACCGCCAGGTGGAGGTGCACGGCGGCTGACCCGGCGACCGACCGGCGCGGCGGGCCACATCACCGGCGCCATTTCACGGGGTTTTCATCAGGTTGCGGAGGGTGCCGCACGTGAAGGCAATGAGCACGCCAAGTTTTCGCAACGGCTGAGCGGAACGCCCCATTTGTCGGTGAGTCGGTGATCGCGGTGTGAGACCGTGATCTGCCGCCGGGGCGGCTGACGACCCGCCTGCCCCGTCGGCCTCACACTTCTTTCGAGCACTGCCGAGGTCTCTGTGCCTTCTCATCGCATATCCAAGAAGCGCCGTCGTATCTCCCTGGCCGTGGCAGGCGTCGCCGTGCTCGCCGGTGGTGCGTTCGCCGCCGAGGCCGCCACCGCGACCACGGTCTCCAGGCCCGCGCCGAAGATCTACACCGGGCACGTCTTCGACACCTGCACCGCGCCGTCGCTGACCACCATGAAGGGCTGGTACAGCTCCTCCGTCTACCACGGTGCCGCCGTGTACGTCGGCGGGAAGAACCGCGGCTGCGCGCAGCCCAACCTCACCGCCTCCTGGGTGAAGTCCGTCAGCGCCGTCGGCTGGAAGTTGGTCCCGCTGTACGTCGGCGCGCAGCCGCCGTGCCAGACCAGCGCCAATCCGGAGAAGATGACCGCCGCCAACGCCACCTCGCTGGCCGTCACCGACGCCAACGACGCCGTGGCGAAGGAAGCGGCGCTCGGCATGAAGCCGGGCAGTCCGGTCTACCTGGACATGGAGTACTTCGACCCGAAGAACACCTCCTGTGTGAACACGGTGCTCGCCTACATCCGGTCGTTCGACAAGACGGTCAAGGCCAAGGGTTACTGGTCCGGCTTCTACGGCTTCAGTAACTCCAGCGCCGCCGTCGTGGCCAACGCCACGAACCGCACGGACCTGCCGGAGATCCTCTGGTACGCCCGTTATGACGACGTGTACTCCACCACGAAGGGTTTCCCGTACGCGTCGACGCTGTACACGGGGCATCGTCGTGGTCACCAGTACGCCGTCAATAAGAAGGTGACGCACACCGGCGGCACGCTCACGATCGACCGGAACGCCTGGGACGCGCCGGTCGCGATCGTGGGCTAGTGCCGTGACCGGCAATGTCTGCCCCATGAGGAGCGTCGTCCGGTGCGTGTGATCGCGAGGCGGCCGGAAGTCCTTGGACGGGGTCTCCCCTGCTCGAACGGAGTTGAGAGCTCGGGGAAGGAGCTACCAGGGCTTTTGGCCAACGCGCGAGCCTGCGTGCTGGGCGGCGCGACGGGGCAAAGCTTGCCGGGAGGGGCGCTAGTTCCCGGAGGCCGGGTTCCGTCGTCGGCGCCGGGCTCCCCACGCCCCCGCCACCAGCAGGGCGAGCACCGCGCCCACCCCCGCACCTGCCCGTCTGGACCCCGGCGAGGGCGGTGACCACGACGAGGAGGGTGACACAGCCGGAGGTGTCGACCCCGCGCACCAGCGCGACATCGACGATCCACGCCGCGTAGGCGAAGGCGACCGACAACAGCAGCATGCCCAGCACCGCGGCGATGGCCGTCACCGCACGGATGGCCCGATTCGCCCTGGTCGGAGTCGTGAACACCGGTACGTACTACGGCGGTTACCTCGGCCTGCTGAACTGGCTGCCTTACATCGCCGCGCATGCCCTCGCCTTCGTGCTGAGCTTGATCGGCTCCTTCTTCCTGAACTCCCTTTTCACCTACCGGACCCCGCCCACCTGGCGGAAGTTCCTGCTCTTCCCGCTCACCAATGCCGCGAACTTCGTCATCACGACCGGCGGTGTCTATCTGCTGGTCGACCTCGCCGGGTTCAGCACCCGGTACGCGCCGCTGGTCGCGGCCGCGGCGGCCGTCCCGATCACCTTCGTCGTCTCGCGCACGATCATGCTGCGCCCGGAGAGCGGGGTCCGGGCGGCCGAGCGCGTCTCCTGAACGCCTCTCCTGAACGCCACGGAGCTCTGTGCGGGATCCCACAACCCCAACTCCTTGCGAATCGTTGGTCGAACCAGTGGCCTCAACCACATCCACTGCCTAACATCGATCACCGCAAGGTCTTGTGCACTGATGCACAAACTCTCCCCGGGAGGTTTCCTTTGCACCGCCGCCGTCGCACCGCGCTCACCGTCTCCGCCGCCCTGCTGGCCGGAGTCCCACTCCTGACCGCCTGCGGCAGCCAGGCCCACCCGGGCGCCGCGGCCCTCGTCGGCGGGGACCGGATCGAGGTGTCCACGCTGCAGGGCCAGGTGGCGGCGGTACGGGAGGCCCAGCGCGACTCGAAGGACGCCTCACAGCTCATCGACAAGTCCGGGCAGCTCAGCCGGGCCAAGCTGCACGGCATGATCTTCGACCGGGTCCTGGACCGGGCCGCGCGGGACGCGGGCGTGACCGTCAGCCGCAACGAGATCCAGCAGATGCGGAAGGCGGCGGCCGCCCAGTCCGGGGGAGAGGCACAGCTGCGGACGGCGATGCTCCAGCAGAGCTGGGTCGCCCCCGACCAGATCGATGCCGTCCTGCGCGAGCAGGTCCAGCTGACGAAGCTGGCCCAGGCGCTCGGCGCCGACCTGCAGCAGCCCGAGGGGCAGAAGGCAGTCGGCGACGCGCTCAGCAAGGCGTCGAAGGAACTGAAGGTCGACGTCAATCCGCGCTACGGCGCCTGGGACGACAAGCAGACCCAGCTCGCCAACTACAAGGCCCCCTGGATCAAGCAGGTCACCATGCCTGCCGGGGCGGGCGCCGAGTCAGGCGCCTAGGGTCTGGCCGGCGGATCATGGCTGGGGTCGCGACGCCCGGCACGGCACGTCGCGGCGTTGCCGAAACGCGCGACAGTTCCTTCCCCAAGCTCTCAACTCCGTTCGAGCAGGGGAGACCCCACCTCAGGACGCTCCGGCGCCTTGCGACGCACCGCACCGGGCTCCACGCCCCGCCCGACCCTGATCCGCCGGACAGACCCTGGAAGCCCGGGGAAACGGCGACCGGACCGACCGGAGTAGATTCGAACGGTGAACGCTGAAGATCCCGGCCGTATCGTCCTGCTCACCGCCAGTCACCGCGTCGCGCCCGGGCTCCTGTCCTGGCCCGCCTGGCAGGCGCTGCACGCCGCCGACCGGGTGCTCTGCGCCGAGCAGGACAATCCGCAGCTGCCGTATCTGCGCGAGGCGGGCGTCGCCGTCGAGCAGTCCGCGCCCACCGCGCAGGAACTCGTCGACGCCTGCGCGGGCGGCCGGAGCGTCGTCGTCCTCACGGGCGGCGAAGGCAACCAGCCGCTGACCGACGGGCTCGCCCGGCTGGCCGGTTCGGGGCGGGTGCAGATGCCGGACCTGGAGCTGTTGCCCGGTTCGTACGACCTGCCGGGTGCCAGGCTCCTCGATCTGGTCCAGGTCATGGACCGGATCCGGCTCGAATGCCCCTGGACCTCGCAGAAGACCCACAAGGGCCTCGCCAAGTACGCCATCGAGGAGGCGTACGAACTCGTCGAGGCGATCGAGGACGGCGACCGCGACGAGCTGCGCGAGGAGCTCGGAGACGTACTGCTCCAGGTCGTCTTCCACGCGCGGATCGCGGAGGACGGCCGCCCTGAGGATGGGGAGGAACCGTTCTCCGTCGACGACGTGGCCGCGACCCTCGTGGAGAAGCTGATCCACCGCCACCCGCATGTCTTCGGCGACGAGACCGCCGAGACCCCGGAGGACGTCCACGCCCACTGGCTGCGGACCAAGGCAGTCGAGAAGCAGCGCGACTCGGTCACCGACGGCGTGCCGCTGGGCCAGCCCGGGCTGGCCCTGGCGGCGAAACTGGCCGGCCGGGTCCGTACCGCGGAGCTCGACGTGGCGCTCCCCACGGGCGACGGCATCGGTTACGAGCTCCTCGCGCTCGCCGTACGCGCCGAACGCGACGGCATCGACCCCGAGGCCGCACTGCGGGCCGCGGGCCGCGCCTACCGGGACGCCATCCGGGCGGCGGAGGGCAACGGATAGCGGCGGAGGGCAACGGATAACGTCGGGGGGTGAACCACAGCCCTGCCGCCCGACCCGCCGGCCAGCCCGCGGACGGCCGCGACGACCGTCCGGCCGATCAGCCGACGGGCGACCTCGCCGCCTGCCCCGCCGGTCGGTCCGCCGACGCACCCGAACTCTTCACGTGGGAGTTCGCCACCGACCCGTACCCCGCCTACGCCTGGCTGCGCGAGCACAGCCCCGTGCATCGCACCGCGCTGCCCAGCGGCGTCGAGGCCTGGCTCGTGACCCGGTACGCGGATGCCCGGCAGGCGCTCGCCGACACCCGGCTCTCCAAGAACCCGGCGCACCACGCCGAGCCGGCGCACGCCAAGGGGAAGACGGGCATCCCGGGCGAGCGCAAGGCGGAGCTGATGACGCATCTGCTGAACATCGACCCGCCCGACCACACCCGGCTGCGCCGCCTCGTCTCCAAGGCGTTCACCCCGCGCCGGGTCGCCGAGTTCGCCCCGCGGGTACAGGAACTGACGGACCGCCTCATCGACCGCTTCATCACGGAGGGGAAGGCGGATCTCATCCACGACTTCGCGTTCCCGCTCCCCATCTACGCGATCTGCGACCTGCTCGGCGTCCCGCCCGAGGACCAGGACGACTTCCGGGACTGGGCGGGCATGATGATCCGGCACGGCGGCGGCCCGCGCGGCGGGGTGGCCAGGTCGGTGAAGAAGATGCGCGGCTATCTCGCCGAACTGATCCACCGCAAAAGGGAGAACCCGGGGGACGATCTGATCTCGGGGCTGATCCGGGCCAGCGACCACGGCGAGCACCTCACCGAGAACGAGGCCGCGGCCATGGCCTTCATCCTCCTCTTCGCCGGATTCGAGACGACGGTCAATCTCATCGGCAACGGCGTGTACGCGCTGCTGCGCAACCCCGTACAGCGCGAGCGGCTGCAACTCTCCCTCGACGCGGGGGAGAGCCGGCTGCTGGAGACCGGGATCGAGGAGCTGCTGCGGTACGACGGTCCGGTGGAGCTGGCGACCTGGCGGTTCGCCACCGAGCCGCTGACGCTCGGCGGACAGGAGATCGCGGTCGGCGACCCCGTACTCGTCGTCCTCGCCGCCGCCGACCGCGACCCGGAACGCTTCGAGGACCCCGACACGCTCGACCTCGCACGGAGTGACAATCAGCACCTCGGATACGGGCACGGCATCCATTACTGCCTGGGAGCACCGCTCGCCCGACTGGAGGGACAGACCGCGCTCACCACGCTCCTGAGGCGCCTCCCTGACCTGCGACTTGCGGTGGAACCTACCGATTTGCGGTGGCGTGGCGGGCTCATCATGCGTGGACTGCGCACGTTGCCCGTGGAGTTCACGCCGGGGGCCACGGCGACACGCAGTGACACTCCGTCAACTCTGTGACTTTCACGTGATCTGCGCTGCATCGACTTGTGACGCGCGTTCGAGTCCCGCTAGGTTCACCGTTCGACTCACCAGTCACTCGTCAGTCACACGGAAGGCATCCCCATGGGCTCCGCGAACGGCAGACACCGTCGCCCTCGTCAGGCACCCGCCATCGTCGTCGCCGCGGGCGTGACCGGATCGGCCATCGCCATCCCGCTGCTCGGCGCGGCCGGCGCGCACGCCGCCGACGCCACGACCTGGGACCGGGTGGCCGAGTGCGAGAGCGGCGGCATGTGGAGTGCCGACCTCGGCAACGGCTTCTACGGTGGCCTGCAGTTCTCGCAGGAGACCTGGAAGGCGTACGGCGGCGAGTCGTACGCCGAGCGCGCCGACCTCGCCAGCCGCGCGCAGCAGATAGCCGTGGCCGAGAAGGTCCTGGAGGACCGCGGCCCGCGGGCCTGGCCCAGCTGTGCGGTCATCTCCGGCCTCGCGGAGGACGGGGTGCTGCCGGGCGTCGATCCGGGGATCATGCCCTCCCCCGAGTCGACGCAGAGCGCGGAGCCGGCTGACGCCAGGCCGTCGGGCAGTGCCACGGACAGCACGGACAGCACGGACAGCACGAAGGGCTCGAAGGGCTCGAAGGGCTCGGACCGTGCCGACGGGTCGGCGGACAGGGCCGAGCCGTCCGCGCGGCCTTCGGCCGCCGAGTCGGTCGCCCCGTCCTCCGACGCGCCCGAAGTGCCCGATGCGCGTGATTCATCCGATTCCTCCGCCCATACGGGTGGTAGGCACCGTGGCGCCCCGGCCCCCGAGGGGAGTCGGGGTGCGGACGGCGGCCTGGACCGGGAGTCGGGTCGCCATGCCTCCCGCGGCGACGGCGACGCACGCGACGCGGGCGCGTCGGCCGCCGACGGCACGTACACCGTCCGCCCCGGCGACAATCTCTGGGCGATTGCTGACGCACAGAAAGTTCCTGGTGGGTGGCCCGCGCTCTACGAGGCCAACAAGGGCGCCGTCGGCTCCGACCCGGACCTCATTCTCCCTGGCCAGAGTCTCGATCTCGGCGTGAAGGCCGAGTGAGGGCGGTCTGAAAATCGGCTAAAAGACCCCCAAAAATCGGGGTAGTTCAGAGGCCTATGTCCGCTTATGCGTAAGTGAGACATGGGTCTCTTTGCGTCAACTGGCGTGTCACGCCCGGAGGCTGCCGCCGTATCGCCTCCCACCTGCGAAAACGACGGTTCCTCACATGCGAGTAAGGGAAGATTGTCCGATGTGTCCATCTTTGAAAGTGGGGTTGCCTATGTTTACGGTCGGAACCGCTCGCACCGCGGGCCCCGTCGATCGTCACGCCGAATCCTGCCGTCGGTCGAAGGGAACAGACGCGTAAAGCGCCGTAGGCAGGAGCGGGGGACCCAGGTAAGCGCCGGGCCCGATCGTCGAAAGACGCATCAGGACCGGCTTGGGGTGAAGTCGCGTGCTAGGACGTGCGACCGGGCAACTCACTTGGCCCGAACCCGACAGCTCACCTCGTAGGCGTCGGTGAGGAGAAGTTCCATGCTGTTTTCCAGCAAGGGCAAGCACCGCCGCCCGTCCAAGGCCGTCCGGGTCGCCACGCTCGCCGGTGTCGCCGGTGCCGCCGTCGCCGTTCCGCTGATGGGTGCGACCGGCGCCTCCGCCGCCTCCGTCGCCACCTGGGACGCCGTCGCCCAGTGCGAGTCGGGCGGCAACTGGTCCATCAACACCGGCAACGGCTACTACGGCGGCCTGCAGTTCTCGCAGTCCAGCTGGGCCGCCGCCGGCGGTACGCAGTACGCCCCCCGTGCCGACCTGGCCACCAAGGCCCAGCAGATCGCCACCGCCGAGAAGCTCCTCGCCATGCAGGGTCCGGGCGCCTGGGGCTGTGCCGGTGCCGGCAACCTGACCAACGACGGTGTCGACCCGGGTGTCGACACCGGCTCCTCCTCGAACTCCGGCGCCACCAAGCAGCAGAGCGCCCCGGCCGCGCCGAAGCAGCAGGCGCAGCCGAAGAAGGCCGAGCGCGCCGAGGCTCCCGCCGCCAACCGCTCGGACCGCTCCGCCGCCCTCCAGGCCGAGTCGAAGAAGACCGTCACCACCCCGACCGGCCAGAAGGTCGAGAAGGGTGACGGCGAGTACAAGGTCGTCTCCGGCGACTCCCTGAGCAAGATCGCCGCCGACCGCAAGGTCGAGGGCGGCTGGCAGCGGCTGTTCGAGCTGAACAAGGACATCGTCAAGGACGCGGACCTGATCTACCCGGGTCAGCAGCTGCACCTGACCAAGTAGTCCAGGGCCTCTCCTCCCCGAGCACCCCGGCCCGGCGCGCATTCCCCCGT